>JAZDOF010001072.1:0-2012 GCA_043799015.1 Pseudomonadota bacterium
TGCCGAACGCGCCTTCTCGGGCCCCACTCCGCATTTTACAACCCAAAATATTTGGCCCTCAAAGAAGACTTCCATGTACCACGCCCTGTTTACGCGACGCCGGTTTTTAACTTCCACACGCTGAAGAAAGGGCTCGGCTTCCATCCATAAGGGGAAAACAAGGCAAGGAATACCGTTTTTTCTCTTGTTTTGATTCACGAGAATTTATAGTATCGCAAACTCAGCAGCCGGACCAGCGACATACACAAATGCAATTGGAAAAACTCGACAAGCAAATACTCATGGCCCTGCAAGGGGACCTTGACGATTCCCCGGAACCGTATGCAAGGATCGCGGAACGCATTGGCGTCTCGGAAGAAGAAGTGATTCACCATATAAGGCGAATGAAGGAAGACGGCATCATCAGGCGCATCGGCGCGATGATACGCCATATTGAGGCTGGTATAGAATTCAACGGCATGGTTGTCTGGAAGGTCGCCCCGGACCGGGTCTATGAAGTAGGCCAACGAATCTCCCAATTCCCGGAGGTCACCCATTGCTACGAGAGACCCCCCTTCGGTGAAACGGGCGGGACCTTATTCACCATGGTTCACGCATCCTCTGAACAGGGGTGCGTGGATGTCGTCAAGAGGATGTCCGAGCAAATCGGTGTCCGGGAATACGAGATCCTCTTCAGCGAAAGAGAACTCAAGAAGGTCAGCATGACCTACTTCGCGGAGGACGATTTGGAAACCCGCTCATGACTTGCCGGTTGTTTCGGGGGGTACGCATTCGGTTTTGGGTTGGTAGATTTATGCTTTGCGTAGGGTAGGGGCACGTTGCAACGTGCCCCTACATATGTTGCAACGCGTGGGCGCTTTCCAGCCTGCCGGACTAGGTTGTCTTTAGGAATGACAGGCTGGATAGCCTGCCCTACAACAAACAGGATTTATCAATGGGTAACACATCGGTTTCGGAATTGCTGCTTCAGGAGGCTCGTAAAGTAATACCAGGCGGAGTGAATTCACCCGTCCGGGCATTCAAGGCAGTGGGCGGAGTTCCCCGTTTCATTCGGTGGGGGAAGGGATCGCGCATCGGAGACGAAGACGGTAATCAATACATAGATTATGTGGCGTCATGGGGTCCTCTCATTCTGGGACACGCTCACCCCGAAGTGCTGGACGCACTGGCCGCAGTAATGAAAAGCGGTACCTCCTTCGGCGCCTCCACTCGTGCCGAGGTGGAAATAGCCAAGACCATCTGTGAAATGGTTCCTTCCATTGATATGGTGCGCCTGGTCAGTTCCGGCACCGAGGCGGTGATGTCCGCTATACGCCTTGCCAGGGGTTACACCGGCCGCGACAAGGTTATCACGTTTTCCGGTTGCTACCATGGTCACTCAGACGGGCTCCTGGCACGAGCGGGATCAGGCGCGGCCACACTGTCGGTTCCGGATTCCATGGGTGTTCCAAAGGCCGTGGTGGAACAAACCGTTGTCATTCCCTTCAACAATTCCCGGGCCGCGGCTGATTACATGGAAGCAAATCAAGGGATGGCGGCCGCAGTTGTGGTGGAACCCGTGGCGGGAAACATGGGAGTGGTTCGCCCGGCTGAAGGTTTTCTTCAAGCGCTTCGGGATATATGCACAAAGCACGGCGCCCTCTTGATTTTCGACGAAGTGATCACCGGGTTCAGGTTGGCCTTCGGAGGGGCTCAAGAAGTTTACGGGGTCAAACCGGACATAACCTGTCTCGGGAAGATCATCGGTGGTGGATTGCCGGTCGGCGCTTTCGGAGGTTCCCGAGAAATAATGAGCTTCCTCGCGCCTGAAGGAGGAGTTTACCAGGCGGGGACACTGTCGGGCAATCCCCTTGCAGTGGCTGCAGGGCTGACCACTCTGAACATCTTGAGGCGTGACGATCCTTACGCCGAACTTGAGCGCAAATCGTCCTTCCTCTGTGCAGGCGTTCACGAAATACTCGACGAAAAGGGAATAGCCCACATTATAAATAGGGTGGGGTCCATGTTCTCAT
>JAZDOF010000005.1:0-2745 GCA_043799015.1 Pseudomonadota bacterium
GCAATATTCCTCACTGCTGCCTCCCGTAGGAGTCTGGACCGTATCTCAGTTCCAGTGTGGCTGATCATCCTCTCAGACCAGCTAACCATCTCAGCCTTGGTAGGCCGTTACCCTACCAACAAGCTAATGGTCCGCGGGCCCGTCAAAAGGCATCGGCTTCGTCGAGAGGCCGACTTTAACCCCTGGGGCCTAAGCCCCCGTGGCCTTATTCGGTATTAGCAGGCCTTTCGGCCTGTTATCCCAAACCCTTCGGTTGGTTACCCACGTGTTACTCACCCGTGCGCCACTTTACTCCATTACCCGAAGGTAATGTTTCTCGTTCGACTTGCATGTGTTAAGCACGCCGCCAGCGTTCGTTCTGAGCCAGGATCAAACTCTCCAGTTTATTTTTCAATAAACCCTATATTTACTTGACCCAAGCACTTTGCTGTTCAGTTGTCAAAGAACCACGGAGCCGTCTATCTTCTTCCGACCCCTACCTCTTCAGGGTAAAGCCCACAACTTCCGTTGTCAAGCCCTACCGCACCACCCGCTACCAACCCTCAGTTGCGCTTAGGGTCGCTTTTTCCGTGGTGCATCTGAAGAGATTTACTCCTTATCCGTTTTCATGTCAATAAAAAATTAGCCGCTCGCTAGGTTTTCGTTTCAATTTCCTCATATTCCCTCCCTACAACCACCCCTCCCTTCCACCAAAAACCGCTCCCAATGCACATAACGCGCCCTGCGCGCCCCCGGACCGGTTCCCCCTACCCCACCTCCCCTACCCTACCCCACCTCCCCTACCCCATAGGCGTCAAAATACGTGGTGAAGCCCCGACTCAGGCTCAATTTTCGCCATGGGTTTGAAACCCATGGCTACCCATATTGCGCCCATGTAGGGCGCCAAGAGGGGGGCTGAACGCCGCAGGAAGGAAATCCCTGTTTGCCTGTCGGGAATCTCCGTACCCGGTCCCAGGTCAAAATGCCTGCTTGACCGATGCCCGCGCACAAAAATACCTGAACGGAGCTTTCTTAGGTGAGGAGCGTCCGGCTGCCGGTCCCGTCGGTAATGTCCATCCAGGGTCCCGCGTCGATCACGCACATGGGACGGGCGGTGTGGGTCAATGCCGATTGTCGGGCGCGCCTTCGGCTGAGTCCAGGTTCAACGAGCGGGGTGTTTCCATGAAGGGATTGATGATGCGGACCTCCCCCAGAAGCGCTTGATGTTGCAGATCCTCAGAGACGAGATACCGGCAGCCGGCAAGGTGGGCCGCCGACACGATGAGGGATTCCCACCAGGTAATGCGATAGCGCTCTTGTATTGCCCATGCTCTATCGAGGCAGCGCGCATCGACGGGCACCGGGGTCCAGGACAACAGCGATCGCACGTCTTCCCTCGCAGCGTGCGGATCAAGGCCGGGGCTAATTTTCTCGGTGACGGTAACGTAGTATTCTTGGAGGACCTGAAAGCTCAGTCGCCCGGTTCGTGTTCGCCACAGGAACTCCATCCACGCGGCCGCTTGACCCTGTTTCTCTGCATCAAGCGGGTCCCTGAAGTACACCAAGACGTTGGTATCTACAAAGACCTTATCGCTCATGAAGATCCCGCCTCGACGGGTATTTCGTTTCAGGGGACCTGATCAGAGATGCCGATTGAGAAAAGTATTTCGTCATCGCGGCCCGATAGGTTTCTTCCGCGGTCATGCGTTCCCGCAGAAGTTCCCCAACGAAGCGGGACACGCTCGTGTTGAGTTCCGCCGCCCGAACACGGGCCCAACGGGCTGTCTCCTCATCCAGGGTTATGGTTACGTTTTTCATGACACTAGAATAGTGCTGCACGAAATTCGTGTAAAGCGGAGCTTCTCTTTTGGATCGGCGGCTTCAATGTTCCGGGCGGTGGGACGCGGAGTCGGCATGCCGGCTAAGCGATGGTATGCATGAGTGCGGTTCGTCCGTGTTAGGGAGTGTATCCCGCGTAAATGAGTGAGCATAAAGTGGAAGAACCCTCCGGTTGGCTCCACCGAGATGGGCCGGTACACGAACCCATAAGGAGGGAAAGCAGAAGGTGCCGCCATCGCGTTCACTCTTCGTTGCCGCACCCGGGAAAGATGGCTTGACGCCGCCCCCTGTAAGGGGGCATCAGTAAAACGGAGTCGCGGCGCGCGCAAAGACCTCAAACAAGCCTACGGACGAAGTAACTAGGCCTTTGCGACACGGGGATGAGGAGGGCACTTTGACGTCACACCCCACCGACTCGACCAAAACAGCACCTAGAGTGCGTGCTGCCGACCGGTCCCGTAACCATCCAAAATCATGGACTGCACACGTCGGACTTAGTCGGGGAGTGTTCTCGTCGGTTCGACGGACCGCGCAGCTCATCGGCGGCAATTAGGGGAAATTGGACTAGATACGGAGGATCCGCAGGGACGGTTTGCCCGAAATTTAGGAAGCCGTAAGAAACGATGAGCCGACCATCAACAAGGCGTACAAGATGATCCGCGATGTGGAGTTGGGGCCGGGGACGGAAGAGAGTAAGAAGGAACCGTCGCCCGCACAGATCAAAGCCCTAAAGTTGGTGAGGAGCGAGGGCAACTTAGCCGATTTGCACGCCATGGGTGCCGACCAAGGTGGGCTGGTCAATATGGCCGTTGAGCAATTTATCAGCCGGAGCCCAGAAGCCCGACCGCACCGAGAAGCAGCCGGCAGCCAAGGAGTTGTCGGTAGAGCCGGCCCTTTCCCCTGTCCAACCCGCTGACCCAACCACCG
>JAZDOF010000008.1:0-3316 GCA_043799015.1 Pseudomonadota bacterium
GGGTTGAGAATTCCGGAATTCCGATCCGTTTGACTCATTCCATACTCCATATACAAGGCGATTGAAATCGTGTACCATCGGTCATACGGGAAATCAAGGGCCTGGGATGGGCGCACCGCTTTAATTACAAGAAATGACGGGTAGTTGGTCTCGGGTGGTGTTCCGGTGCCGTCCCGGGAGCATGGCTCAGCCGGACGGGAGGACTACATGAAGCAAAAGATGTCCTTCAAATTGCTCAACGAAATGGTCCATGACATCAAACGAGGGGTCAGCGGTGAAAGCTTGATTGAAAAATACGAGCTTTCCGGCGAGGAATTCCGAAACGTCCTCAAGGTTATCACCGATCTGAAAAAGACTACGCCGGCAGGTCTTTACGGACGCGAAGAAAGGGAAAGACCCGACCCGGCCGTTGAAGCCGTCCGGATGTTGCCCCGAACAAAGGTCTTCGTGCAATTACCCATTCATGATGCCGAGCACGGACGGGCCCGCGGAGTGGTGGCCGACATAACGGAAAGAGGGGTCGCCGTCAAAGGGATTGATGCCGCCGTGAACCAAACCCGACGTTTTGTGGTGGAAGCCGACGAAATATTCAGACTCGATCCTTTCATGTTCGACGCGAAATGCCGGTGGGTAAAGCAGGAAGGGCCCCAAGGCGATCTGGTGGGCGGGTTCGAGATCACCTATATTTCCGCGGAAGACTTGGACAAGCTGAGAAAACTGGTCTTAACCATTCTCTGTACCCTCGAGGGGACCGATGAGTCGGTCGAGACCACTGAGGCGCATCACGAAAGATGAGCTTCGGGGACGCCGTCTTGAATGGTCGGGGTGGCCGGATTTGAACCGGCGGCCTCGTGCTCCCAAGGCACGCGCGCTAACCAGGCTGCGCTACACCCCGTTCAGGTTGTTATAAGGCCGACGAATGAAAACCGCAAGTGGTGATTGCCGATACATAGAGTAGGACGAGGAACGGATAATCGCCGAAGAGGCAGCAAGACGCCTGAAGGCCCACAGCGCACGAAGTGTTCTGTCGGAAGAGGTGTGGGACGGGGCTGAGAGGCTGTTGCTCGTTGTCGAGGCTACCGGCGGCGGTGCTTAGGCCCTGATTGATCCCTCCCCATCGCGGCTTTTGTAACCATTCACTCTTGTGGGGCAGGCTTTCCAGCCTGCCGAGATCGCACTAAGAAAATTCGCAGGCTAGAAAGCCTGCGCCACGTTGACATTGGAATTTCCCGCCCGTAAGTGAATGGTTACCTGCTTTCGTTTATTGCGATTGTAAAGCGCTCCGCTGCGTGTCATACTCGGTACGGAATGTTGTCGCTTCCATGCCGTCCGTCTTCACAAGGGAAAGGTAGTCGCAATGAACGCAACACCAAGGCACATTCAACGGCGGGATCAGATAGAGGGACGAGCACCGGCAGGATCCTCGAAGCTCCGGGGAGTACTTGCGGGGAGTAACGGAACACTCGCGCGACATTTCCGCCCGACGGACGCCACACGTTCGGTCGGCGTTTCGCCTTGTAATCCGCGAGCGGGCATATGTCGGTTCGTGGCCTTTTTTTCGGCCGTGTGTTTTGTGATGATCCTCTCCGCGGGACTGACCTACGCCGCGCGGCCCGATCAAATTTACGAGACGGCCAAGTCCGCCACGGTTTTGATAGTCGCCAAGTACGAACATGAGCTCTCTATTCCGATTGTGGGGATAAACCTGCCCGTTCTTCAGAATTCGGTCGATGATATTCTGCGCGGGGCGAATGCGCGACGAGACGCCTCGAACATCGCCGAAGCCGTTTCCATAGCACTGGTTAAGAAGCCCCTTCCACATACCCAAACGCTGGAAAGGCTGAGGGTGGTGGAACACAAAACCGGAGGAACCGGGTCGGGTTTTTTCGTTAATTCCACCGGATACGTCGTAACCAACGCCCACGTGGTCGTGCCGGACGATGACGATATGGCCAAGATAATAGGCAAGTTCGTAACCGGGGCCGAAATCAAGGAAGCGATAGCGTCTCTTGTGACCCGATTCCCCGAGCTGAAACAGGCCGGTGAGGCATCCAAGGCCAAAATTGTGGAGAGCCTGAGGTATGCGTTCGGCCGTGCCGCCCATAAGCACGGCAAGGCAGGAGGAAGGCGCTCTTTTCTGGTCGTTTTGCCGGGTACCTCCGACGGCAAGGAACCTAAGACGTACAAGGCCAAGCTGTCCGGCGCGGGTAAGCCGTATCCCGGAAAGGACGTAGCTATACTCAAGGTGGAAGGGAAAGCCTTCCCGGCCCTTGCTCTAACGGATGAGTCAAAGGTGAAGGTGGGCGACCAAGTGTACGCCGTGGGATTTCCGGGCGCAGCTTCGGGGCCCGGGATGGTGGACGAATCCAGCGTCGCCGAGCCTACCATTACCGCGGGCATCGTAAGCGCGAAGAAGTCCGCTCCCGACGGATGGCCGTTGTTGCAGGTGGATGCCGCCATATCTCCGGGTAACAGCGGTGGACCGGCCTTCGACGGGGAAGGAAACGTGATAGGGATCAGCACCTTCAAGTCCATCCGCACGGGGGCCGAAGGGATAGGCTTCCTGGTGCCCTCGTCGGTGGTCATGGAGTTCCTGACTCGAGCCAACGTGAAGTGGGCCGATAAGGTGATCGCAGCAGGGAAGCCGGCGCCGACCCGAGCTCCCGAGCCCTCTTCCGAAGGCGGCGCGGCTCTAATAATTGCTTGTCGCAAAGGTAACGTGGAAATTGTGAAGGCGCTTCTCGACGGCGGCATGGATGTAAACGTAAAAGGAAAAGGATCCGTTACTCCCCTATCGGAGGCGAGCAGAAACGGACACACCGAGGTGGTTAAACTGCTGCTTTCAAAAGGTGCCGACCCGAGAGCTCGATCCGAGGAGGGAAGCACCCCGCTCATGCTGGCCACCCAGGAGGGTCACGGAAAGGTTGTGGAACTGCTGCTGAAGCACGGAGCTAAGGAGTAGATCGAGGATCCGGCAGGCTCATCCGAAGAGACCTGCTAAAGCGTGCCCGCCGCCCCCACACCGAAGTGTTCTTTGGCGAACTCGGTGCGTTCTCGCCGGGAGGCGAGCGATTCCCGATGTTCCTCGACCAGCCGAAGTCGATGCAGCAATCCCGCGTTATTGGCTATCTGTATGCCGAGACCGGGTCGGGCGTTCAACTCGAGCACCAGCGGTCCCAGGTCCTCGTCAAGTACGATGTCCACTCCCTGATAACCAAGGTTCGTCATTTCCGAAGATCCGGCAGCGATCTCCAGTAGGAAATCCCACCCGGGAATCGTAATCCCGCTGATCTTGTTCCCCGTGTCGGGATGCTCG
>JAZDOF010000014.1:0-2172 GCA_043799015.1 Pseudomonadota bacterium
TGGTATCCCGGCATACCAGCGTATGAAAGGGGTCGATCCGAAATTTCGAGCCGACCCGGCTCCTCAATTCCTCAAGCGCCTCGTCGGTGATCTTTCCCTCGCTCAACTGAACCTTCTTGTCTTCCTTCGCTTGTTCCTCCATGATGAATATATCCTCTCTTGTTTGAATCGGCGTTCCGCCGCAATATCCTATTTCAGTCCCTTCTTGCTCACTTTCCCTCCGTCCGTTTTGGGAAGGTCGGCAATGAATTCTATAACGCGCGGATATTCATGTTTGCTCAAATTGATTCGCACGAACTCCTGGATATCCTTTGCAAGTTCCTTGGTGGCCGGTTGGTTTGCCACGATGAAGGCCTTAACGATCTGGCCCCGTTCCGAATCGGGGGCCCCGATCACGGCCGCCTCCTGCACGGCCGGATGCCGCTTCAAACAATCTTCGACCTCGGTGGGACTGATGGTCCATCCTGCCGAAATGATGATGTCGTCCACACGGCCCTTGTGCCAGAAATACCCGTCCTCGTCAATGACCGCGGCGTCCCGGGCTCGAATCCACGTCCCGCGACGGTGAATTGCGATTTCCCCGATCTGCCCCCGGGGCACATCGTTCCCCTCTTTGTCGATTAGCTTCACTTCGAGCCCCGGCATGGGTTTCCCGAGAGAGCCCGATTTTGCTTCCCAGTTTGGGAATCCGGCGTACTGATAGATCACTGCGCCGACTTCCGTGGAACCGTAGCCGCTGTGGGGAGGAACCTTGAACTTCGCTTTAAAAAAATCAAAGGTATCCGTATCCATAGGCTCGCCGGTGTAATGCATCTTCCGGATCTTGAGCTTGTAGTTGTCGATCAGTCCCGAGTTCTTGATCATGCGGTAGACCGTTGGCGCCGCCCCGAAATTGTAGATTTCGAATGCCTCCAGCCCTTCCAGAAGTGTCTGGACGCTGAACTTCCCCGAATAGGATCCCGCCGCAACGCCGAGCGCCATGGGCGAAAGCGTTCCGTGCCACAGTCCGTGCCCCCAGGCCGGCGACGAAGGACAGAAAAAACGGTCACCCGGCCGATATCCGCGTCCGAAGACGGCCGCGGGCATCAGCAGGGGGACGCTCTTGTGGTGGTGAGGAATGGCCTGGGGGAACTTGCGTGTCGCTCCGCTCGTGTACTGGAAGACGGCCACATCTTTCGCTGCGGTGTCGGCCACCGCATAGATATCTTGCTGGGTCGCCATTAGACGTCGAAACTCGGCGTCGGTGGGAACGGTGCGGTATCCGCCCTTGGCTTTAACAGTTGCGGCCAGTTTCGGAGTGGTGAAGAGAAGTTTTGCCGCCGAATCCTTCATACGGTATTCGAGTGCTTCCGGCCCGAAAGCGGTGAAGCAGGGCACGAAAATGGCGCCGCGTTTGAGAATGCCATACAAAAAGACGTAAAAATCGAGCGACGGATCAAGCATTACAGCCACTCGATCGCCCCTGGCAATGCCGTAGGATTCGAGTACGTGGGCAAATTGAGCCGTCAGACGGGAAAGATCGGCAAAGGTATGCTCCTCCCGATGCCCGTCGCCGAATTGAATACGCACGCCGACGCCCTTGTCTCGGTGACGATCGACACATTCGTGGCCAAGATTAAAATGCTCCGGTGTGCCGTCGAACAACTCCCAAATCTGATCGATGGTGAATTTTTCCTTTGCCTCTTCATACGTGGGGTAATCCAGCATGGACATTGCTTCGTTCTTCTCCTTACATTATAACCGGTTTACACAACCACCCCGGCATTTGTTCTCCCGCAAGCATCGTTATCCCTCGTTCCGAACCGCTATTCTTCGCCATAAAACGAACATCGCTTTTTGTCAATCATCCGCGTGCGCAGGCTTCTTTTCCCGCTCACTGAGGATCGGCTTTTCATCTTTGTCTGTCACCGCCAGCGTCACCGACTTTGTCGTGCCGAAGGTCGGGATGACCGCCGACTGCCTGCCCATCCCTCCCGCAACGACCACCATGATGTCCTCGGGCGTTTCGGCGATGGGCACGCTGGCACCTTCCGGCAGATTTGCGAACCGATTCGGCCAGATCTTCTGAAACCGCGCCATGTTTCCCTGCGAAATCAGCGAAACAGGCACCCGCGCTTTTTCAAACAAGTACTGTTTCACGTCGAGTTTGGAGAATCCGCTCTTCGCAACGGC
>JAZDOF010000937.1:0-3062 GCA_043799015.1 Pseudomonadota bacterium
CTCAACGCCGTGTTGGTTCATGGCCGGCCGCTCCTCTTCCGGATCGTATATATAACCGCATTTGTGGCCACCACCGGTCGCCCGTGCGTTACCCATCCACAGCGACGAAGCAAGCTCCCCGTGGGCAAACGGAATACCGTCGTTCCCTGACATGTTGCCGGCTCTCGACTTCGTCAAATAAGCGCTCAACCTCTTCGATCGATTCCTTTTTGGTCTTCTCCCAGTGCTCTTGTTGAACGACAGCGACTTCGGCCGGCCTCTTCAGTTTCCTTTCCAACATTTCCATGATTCGCGTCCGGTGGTCGCCCGGTTTGAGAACCACAATACGGTTGCCGATTACATGACATCGTACCACAAACGACGAAGGGAAGGAACCATGGGACACACGCATAATTATGCCGCACGGCCTTCCGTCGGGATCTCAAATTAATCATCTCCGTATCCTCGACCACGTAAGGTAACAGCTCTTCTTCGCGAGCGAGACGCGCTGGATGACAATATCCTGCTATGGTAAGCGTTCACCGCGACGGCTCTTTTACCCCGGAAAAACCGCAGCTTTTCAAAAACGCCGGGCAAGTAGACCCACAAAGACAGCTCCGATTCAATGATGCCAATCGATCAAACAGCTCTCACGCGGAGGCGCAGAGAAAACGACAAAAAGCTACTCATACTCCGCGTCCTCAGCGGCTCCGCGTGAAAAACGAAGGGGTATAGCCATCAAACGCGCTGAACGGCTACCTGCTATGAGGCCCGCACCGCCGATGATACCGACGATGGGATCTATGTACCACCCGAAACAGAAGAAAATTACTCCTCCTGCTACGCAGAAAGCCAATCTGTTTTGGCAAGAGCAGATCCAACGTATCACCTCCGCTCCAACGCCGTCGCGTGGATGGGTTCTCATGCCCGCGCAACGCGACGGCTGTTTGGTTGACAAACCGTTAGTCGGCCGAAGCCTCAAATCCCGCTTCCCCAACGGTTGCGAGCTTCCCTGAGCAATTCAAAGATCCTACCGTCGTCGTTGTGCATCGTGCGGCCCAATAGATTGCTCAACCATTTGTCGGGGATCGCTCCTTTGCCGTGCAATGCCCCCACGGCCGCGCCCACGATGGCGGCTACGGTGTCGTTGTCTCGCGTGTCGTTCACCGCGCGCACTATGGCTTCCTCGAAGTCGTGACCGTGCTTCATGAGTATGTAGATAGCGCTCGGCACCGTCTCCAGGATGTATGCTCCCGAGTACCACGAGAGGCAACAAACCTCCCGTTTTCTTTTCGGCATCCTATTTACAGGATTCCGTGTACCTGTAGATCCCGCCCTGTCTGATGCATTGCTCAACGGTCATGAACATGCTCGTTCCGCCGACGTAGCAAACGCAACAAATCGTGTGCGACCCCATTGGAGCCGAAGTCGTGTAAGTGGACCCGCCGTGGTGGCGGGGCGGATTATGATGAGCAGGGGGCTGATGAGGTTTGGACGGCGGCCGATGGTGGTTGTGGGGCGGCTGCGGCGAAACCTTCGTCGGAGTCGTTGGCCAAGGATGGGGCCGGTTCACTTGCTGGGCCGACGCGATCCCGGCCATGCAGACAAAGCAGCCAAGAATCAGAAGTAATCTTTTCATTTTCCCGCCTCCATCGGCTCTTCCGGGGGCCTCCCGACCGTGTGGCAGACCCCTGTTGCTTGGTCGGCATCGGATGTTCCGGCGGCCGGCATCTCCACGATGGTCGACCGGTTATGAAGTCACTCTCGACACCGCCTTATGTACCTATAGTGTAGCGCTCCACCCCTCGGCACTCATCGCGACGCCATATCGGCTACGGCCTTCATGAATCGATCGGCTTCTCCCGTGAGCACAAGCTTCGGCCGGTACGTATCCAGTTCCGCGTCCATTCCATGCGGCACGGTGACATTGGGGACCTTGTGGCCGTACGGGAATCCGCCGATGACCGGAACCGCGCGGGGTTCGGTCAGTTCCGTTATGAGCCGTCCAACATCGAGTGCCGTGTCGGCGCCGGAAGGTCCGAGGAAATACCCCAACAGCACGGCGTTCACGGAATCCAGAACACCGGCAAGTTTCAGTTGAACCAGCATCCGATCGATCCTGTACAAAGGCTCGTTGACTTCCTCCAGCAAGAGAATGCTCCCTCCGTAGTCCGGGGAGTGCGGCGTGCCGAGCAGGGCGGTTACAAGGGAAAGGCACCCGCCGAGAATAGTGCCGCGGGCTCGTCCCGGTCGATGGGTCCGTAAGTCTTCCTCGATGCCGGCAAATAGATTCATGCCGTAAAGGGGGCGGGTCAATGCGGTCAAAAGGCGCTCCAGAGACAGTTCCTCCGGCTCCGATGCAACCTGTCCCGCCGGCATCGGCCCGGACAACGTGACCAGACGACAGCTTGTAAAAAGAGAGAGCTGAAGCGCTGTCACATCACTCATACCAAGGATTATTTTGGGGTCGTTCCTGATGGCCGCTCGATCCGCGGATTCCAACAATCGCATAACGCCGTATCCCCCCCGAGCACAGACGATCCCGCGAATCAGCGGGTCTCGGAGCATTTGGTTGAGGTCCATGCAACGCTGCTCGTCCGTACCCGCCAGGTACCCGTTCCGTTCCAGAACGTTGCATCCGAGCGTTACTTGAAGCCCCAAGCCTTCCAGGAAAGAGGTCCCGCGAGACAATAGTTCTTCGTCCACCGGGCTGGATAGGGCCACAATACCTACGGCATCTCCCGGTTTTAGGGGTGGGGGAATAAGGACCGGGGCCGGGTGTTCGATTTCGTTTGATATCATTTCGAGTCCAAAGAAGTGTGCCTATGAAGGATGCCTTTCCGGGGGAAGGACCTCCATCCCCAAGAATTTCCAACTAATTGTATAGTGACGCTCCTTGAATTTTGCGGCAAAGCCGGCCCGGCGGAACCAAGGTAACGTAGCGGGGTTTATCCCCCCCCGTTCCCTGTAAGCCAACGGCGGGCGGGGATAAACCCCGCCTACAGACGTTTGTTTCGATTCACTCAACCGTTCAGGGTTCCCGCAATTCTCAACGCGTGACACTATAAGTTGGTTCGGACCCC
>JAZDOF010000066.1:0-5474 GCA_043799015.1 Pseudomonadota bacterium
CTCATGTTGCATCGGAGGGGCTGTTACCGTAGCCGAATTGGAGAAAATGCTGTGCGAGGCCGGGTTCGAGAACATTCGCATTCAACCCAAAGACGCAAGTCGTGAATTCATACGCGAATGGGCCCCCGGCAGGAACATCGAAGATTATGTTTGTTCCGCGATCATCGAAGCCGTGAAGCCGACCGGCGGCCTATCGAGTTAAGGCACTCATATTGGACCGCGGTTCCCCACCATGAGTTGTCCCGGGAGCGCCTCAATCATGGCTGAAGCGGGCTCCCGGCGCTATGGGCACCCGTCGGTACCGATTTCACGACCGAGAAAGTTGATCGGAAAGAATTACTCGGCCCGGTCGCCTATTGAGCGATCGGCTTGTTTCTGGGCGCCTTCTTCTTGGATTTAGCAGCCTTGGATTGCACCGGCAGGGCCTGGGGCTGTTGGGGGCTGTAGGTTGCCCCATACCCGTATGACCCATAGGCAGACGGGTTGGCATAGTACCCGTTCGACACCCCTACCCGGGAGCACGCACAAGCAGCGTCGGCCGGAGCGGGCGCGGTCATAGAGGCCGCTAAGGTAGTGAAAGCGACCAAAAGCACGAGCTTAACGATTCGCATACTTTCTCCTTTCGTCATGTATAATCCGGTGGTTGCCAACAAGACAGGCAACGCCGGAACCGTAATATCACAGGGCTAAGATAGCGACCGGATTCCATCACACGTCGAAACGGAACCGGCCCAGGTTCGCCTCAAGCTTGTCCTTGTTCTCGGTCTTTGCGATAGTCCTATCGCCTCTAATCAAGACCAACTTTTCTCGTCACATGATGAATGGGATAGACATGCCCCGGCCGCGGTCGGTAGCTAAGGTCCACCTCGATCACCGCGTTATTCAAGCCCGCCGGTAACGGGATCTCTATGGTCTCCTCTTTTGGGGCAAAGGGCTGGATGCTCGTGTCTCGAATGAAGCCCAACTTGTTCTCGGGCCCTAGGACCATGTGGGTGGAGCGGGAGTCGGTGGCTTGACTCTCGTACACTCTGGAAGCCTCGAATATCTTGTTGCCGTTCAGGTCATTAGCGGTCACGTCCAGGACCACTTGCGTCTTGGACGGTCAACCGTCCGGAATACGATGTCCCGCCTTGCTTGTGATCTTCGTCTTCAGCACTACGGTAGGAAAGGGTCTTCCTTCCGGTGATTGAAACGTGTAGGCGAGGGTATCCACTTCCATAGGTAATGATTCGCGCAATCGCGCCGAGAACTCGTCCCTCCGATTCAGGTCCGGGGGCATGTAATGGTCTCCCCCCTTCATGTGGCATTCTTGACACGTCTTAGTGCCGCCCGCCGGGATGTAGGCATGAAGATAGCTCCCATAGAGGGTGGCGCACTGCACCGGCATGTCGGGGGAGTCCAATACCGGCCCGAGCCCGTGGCATTGCCCGCACATCAGTGAATTCTTAAGCAACGGACTGTTCTTCAGAGGATGATTCTCGTCATCAAGATTGTCCTTGCCCCCATAGACAACGCCTTTCTCCGGCCGCCCGTGGACGACGGCCTTGTCGTTGTGGCATACCAGGCAGCCTATGTTCAACTTGCGCACGGTCCCCTTATCGTTCTTCAATGAAGCCAGGGCAATTTCACGGGCCACCGCGTCGGTCCCGTATTTGGCCTGCGGAAAATGACACTTGAAACATGGAAAATCGCTCTTGACGAGCTGATCCGGCGGGCTCCCCGGCTTGGCTATCCTCTTCAGCACCGGCGAAAGAAGCATCTGATCGTCGATACCCATCAAGGACCTGGCATGATGCGACTTTGCCCATTGGTCGTAGATCTTCTCATGGCATTCTCTGCAACTCGACGAATCGAACATCCCGATTAACTCGTCAAGTGTGGATACCCGGGAATTCGGCTCGGCGGCAAAGGCGGTGCCGGCTATCAGCATGAGCACCGCCGGCCGGACGACGAATGACCACAAATAATTGATAAGGCGGAGACAATACGAATTCATTGGCCTGTCACTTTTTCCCCGATTACCGCTTTGCACCCGGGGATTTGGTCTCGGGCGACTGATTCATGGCTTTTTCGGCTTCGCCGCTGGTCTTGAAAGGGCCTTTCACGATAGTTGCCCCGCCGGAGGGCTTATGGTCAACCACACGCAACACCCCGGACCTGCTCTTGACCACGAAATACTCCTCCGCGGCGCACGCACTTGAGGCCGTAAACCCGACCAAGAATAGGATGGCCGTTATAGATATGAACCGTCTCATTTTGAAATCCTCCTTTGGGCGTTGAGTCACACGTTCGAACCTTTCGGCAATTGGACGTGTGTGAATGGGGCAGGCAACCGGCTCCGCTCCAGAGAGACGGCGTTCGGTCGCGGCCTATTGCACCAGGCTCTTTACCGCACTCTTGACCCGCTCCACATCCGCTTCGTCGAGCACGGTGTTCATGTTCTTCTCGAATCCCAACTCGCTGACCATCACATAGGTGTCAGCGGGTATGTCCGCGTGCTCCAACACCTTCTTGGTGCAGCCCAAGGCACAGCCGTCGATGGCCACCAGTCTTCCGGCCTGCTTGGCCGCTCGTACGAAGTTTTCGATGTGTGCGCCGATGCCCGCGAGACAGGACATATTCCCCACTCCCTCACGGGCGAGCTGTACCGCCGCCTGGTTAGCGAGCTGACCGAGGTTGGACGCCCCCGAGCAAGGCAACATAACGACTTTGTCATTCTTTGTATTACATTTCCTACACATGATTCGAGTCCTTAAAAATGAGGGCTATACGCGTTAAAGTGCCCTGAGCGCCGTCTTTATTTGTCATGCAAGGCCGGCGCAAAGGGCGGAAAGCATTAGGGGATCAGGTAACGCCGGGCGGAAGCCCGGAGCCGATCCCCGGGCTTCCGCCGCCTCATGGCGGCGCTATCCGACTACGCCTTGCATACGATGTCGTTTATCGGCCCGGGATGAAGCTTGCCGCCTCCTCGGCCACATCCGCAGGCGGCCAGGGCGGAGGCGGAAAGGGCCATCGTAAGAATAGCCGCAACGATAAACACTAAAAATCTTCTCATTTCAGCAACCTCTGCTATCGGATTACCGTCGATTGTCGACGGCCGCCACAAAACAAACCAACGACAAGGAGCGGTCACGGAGCTCCGCCCCGAAAAAACAATAAATCCAAGGCTTCTACGCTGATTCCGGCCTCACTCCTCGTGCCGGAAACAATCCCGAAACACTGAAATCGCCGTTGTCCGTGAGCAGGATGGATAAGGACGCCAGGAACAGGGCCGTGTCCCGAACGAGATGATAAGGTCCTACGCGGCCCGTTGATTCCGCGGATGATGTGAAGCAGCCGCAATCAATATCCAGACCGACGGCGTAGGCGTAAATTAGGGCTCCGAGAAAGACGGCCAGCATGGTAGTAGTGAGCAAAGCCGCGGGCTTGGTTTGGATACCGAGAACCAAGAATACACCGGCGCCAAGCTCGATCCACGGCAGCGTAATCGCGACGATATTGCTCCAAGCGGAGGGGACGATCATGTAATTCCTGATCGAAACCGCAAAGCTGAGAGGATCGGTTATCTTGTGGACGCATGCGTAGAGGAAGAGTCCGCCGATCACCAGTCGACACGCAAACGTAAAGTATGCATATGGATTTTCAGTTGCCACTAAGAAGTCTCCCTGTCGGCCGCCTGCCGGCCTTCGCCGCGAACTCGATTATTTGGCACCGTCGTCACTCTCAACGGGATAGCCGGCCCTTTCCCACGCAGCGAATCCTGCGCTCATGACCGCAAGTTTTTTGTACCCCATCTCGACGAGAAACTTGGCCGTTCGTTCCGCCATGTCGCACTCCGGCCCGTAGCAGTATAGTACGATCAACGATTCTTTCGGTAACATGGGTTCAACCGAGGGATATCGGTCCGTTACTCCGTCGGGCGGGAGGAATATACTGTCCTTGACTCGGGATTGGTTGTAATCGGATTGATTCCTCGCATCAACAAAGACCGTATCGGCACTCTCCATCAATTCATGTGCCCGCTTTTCGTCGCAGAGATCCACGCGCAGACCGTCGATCTCCACAAATGTCTTCGGCTCGTATATCCACGGCGCCGGTGAGGAGGATAGGGCGTTAATCCCCAGCCCTACGGCACCCCATACGACGGCTGTTATTAGGGCCCGCACGGCGGTATCAAATATCGACTTTGCACCTTGAAACATCATTGGCTCCCTGAAAAACTCGACACGGCGGCGGCATGTCGCATCACCGTGGGCCGGCGGCCGCCAACCACTCCTTGATTCGTTTCACCGGCGGCACCGTCCCTTTGGATACTATCTTACCGTTGATAACCAATGCCGGCGTACTAACTATTCCGTATTTCGAGATCTCCTTGAGATCCGTCACGTGATCCACCGCAGCCGCGATATTCAATTCACCCAAAACCTGCTTGACCAACCGTTCAAGTTTATCGCATTGGGAACAACCCGGGCCCAGGACCTCAACCGTCAAGTGCTTCCGGCCCTCGTCCTCATAGGACTGCCCCGTAGCTTTGCGGAATTCCCTTACGAAGGCTTTGCCGTAATCGTCTCTCGCAGAATGCGCTATGTAGTTTTTCGAGCCGAGCTTTTCCAGAAGGGCCCGACGCACCTCCTCGTCGGTCTTGTCCCCCGGGGTTTCGGCGATCTCATTGATGGCGCCATTCAAGCCCCTTATGCCGACTTTATCTTCTCCCACCATTATGATGGAGAAATCGTCCTGAGTCATGATCCCACCGTCACTCTCCGGCCCTTTTTTACAAGCCGAAACCCAGATTGGGCAAGGCCGCTCCCACGCCTATGTAAAGCCCGACACCGGCCAACAAGGCCCCAGCAGCCCTTTTGACGATTCGATTGGCGGTGTGCATTTTTGTCGAGCCGATCAAATGCTTGGCCGCTCCCGCCGAAGTGCCCACGGCTAGGATCAAAAGAGAGTGGCCGATCCCGTAGAACAACATCATGATGCCGCCGAACAGGGGTCCCTTGACGGGAATTATGCTCACGATCAGTAGGAGAGCGGGGCCCGTGCAGGGGAGCGATACCAATCCGAACATGAAGCCGAACAGGGCCGCCCCGAGGAATCCGGTATGCTTGGGAAGCTTATCCTGGGAGATCGGCAGGGGTATATGCACCAGGTCCATGAAATGGAGCCCCAAGAGGACGCAAATAGCGGCAATCACATAGACCATGTACTGCGATTGAAGGAATGGGGCCGCTGCCAGCCCAACGGTAAACAGAACGGCGAGTTCAACGCTGAATCCGAGAATGAAAACCAGGGTGAAGAGAAAAGCCCGCCAGGTATTCATTTCCTCGTCCATGCCGCCGATGAAAGAACCGCCGGCCGCCATAAACAGACTACCCGATGATACCCACTGTTGGACTATTACAAACAACGATTCCATATCCCATGCTCCTTTTGATCTGTTTTTGCAGTTACGGGAATCCGGCCGGCGTGCC
>JAZDOF010000091.1:0-2062 GCA_043799015.1 Pseudomonadota bacterium
ATGCCGGCCCCTGTTGGGGGTTCGACGACTTGAAGGCATATCTGAAAGATACGGGAGACTTGGGCAAATCGACCATCGGCGATCTCTGGGAGCATGTACGGCACATTGCAGGCTCAAAGCCCCTCGATGATGATTTCTCCGTTTTGGAGATAATGATACTCTGAAGACGGGGAACCAATTACCCGCGCTTAACGGATCGATTCCGTGCCATGCGCAAGACGGCCTCATTGATTCACCGCCTTCGGAGCAGTCTCAGAGGTCTTCAAGGTCCCTGAAAGCAATCATGGCTCCCAAGCTCTCGGCCTCCAATACCGCATGTATGATGGCCCTCGTCATACAATCCGCCGCGGCTGCGCCCAAGTCGGTAAGAGAGCCGGCCTTCGGTGCCGAAAAGAAAGCATCCTCGTCGGGTAATTCCCGCTTACCGACCGCCAGACAAAATATGGTATCCCCGTCAAACATGGTGTGGACCGGTCGGATAGCTCGGGCCATCCCGTCGTGAGCCATCTGTGATATCTTTCGCGCTTGGGCCTTTGTGAGGACCGCGTCGGTCGCGATAACCCCCAAGGTGGTGTTGGTGGGACAGATGGTCTTTTCTCCCGCCGGCAATCTTACGGCTCTCTTCCCCTGGGACCCGAACTCGCCGTTCAGTTCCGAACGGATTTCCCAAGGCCTCCCTCCCTGGGGATCTATGACCGAACCCAGGGAATTGACCGCGACAAGGGCGGCCACCGTGATGCCCGAATCCAGGATTTGGCTTGCGGTGCCCAACCCTCCCTTGATCGTTCCCGACATAGCACCCGTTCCCGCTCCCACGGATCCGACCGCCACAGGTCCGTCATTAGCGGCATTGCACGCTGCATCCCCCCATTCAGGTCCGATGGGAGGAACGAAATCCTTTCCGCGGCCCAAGTCGAACAAAGCAGCAGCAGGGACTATGGGAGCAACGTTTCCGTCCTGAAGAGGAAACCCCCAACCCTTCCCGGCGAGCCGTCGTATGACGCCGTCACACGCGGCCAAGCCGTATACGGAACCGCCGGTAAGTACAATGCCCTGAACCTTTTCCACCAGGTTTTCGGGTTGAAGCAGGTCGGTTTCCCGGGTTCCGGGAGCGGAACCACGCACATCCACCCCGCCTACGGCGCCCTCGGGGCAAAGGATCACCGTGACACCGCAGGCCGCCTCCCGCGAAGTGAAATGCCCGACCAATATCGAAGATACGTCTGTAAGAGCGTTATTCCTTCCTGTACGTTTCATGGAGACTACCCTGGTAGAGCGTTCCGGTATTACATCTACGATATCCCACAGTTGGTGCACCGTCTCGTAGCGACCGGCGGTCGCCCTTGCCCGAACCGACCGTATCGCCGATGCAAAGATGCTTATGAATCGTAACCGTTCACCGGGAACGACTCTTGAATCCGAAAAGACCAAACCACGAAGTCACCAAGACACGAAGAAGAAGTTGAAATGATACATGAACGCCTGTTGCCCCTCAATCGGGGTCCGACCCGGAATCAAAAAGCCGGATCGGCCGGAAGGTCTCTGAAGATTATTAACCTTTGATTTCTTTGTGCCTTCGTGTCTTCGTGGTGAACG
The DNA here is from genome assembly GCA_043799015.1 of Pseudomonadota bacterium. GTDB lineage: Bacteria > Desulfobacterota > Desulfomonilia > Desulfomonilales > Desulfomonilaceae > JAZDOF01. The sequence goes on from JAZDOF010000091.1 coordinate 1,597, forward strand.
ATGACTATGAATCGATGTACAGGATACCTTGCCTGTTGAGCGCCGGCCTTACCTCGTTTGTCTCTTCAACTTCCTCCGTGCCATTTCCTCCTTTATCACGCTCGGATCTCCGAAGTGGATGCAGTGTGCCAAGCAAACATTGTCGGCACACGCGGGGATAAGTCCTTTGTCGATCCGGTGATTGCAGAGATTGCACTTGAGTGCTTTCCCCTTTTCGTCGTCAAACCTTATCGCGTCGTAAGGGCATGCCTCTACGCAACTCCCGCAGCCGGTACACGCTTCGGCGTCCAGTAAGACTATGCCGTCTTCCCGCTTGGAGAGAGCCCCTTCAGGGCATACTTCGGCGCACGGAGGGTCGTCGCAGTGTCGGCATACCGTCGGACGATGGAAGTACTCAAATCCCGTTGGAGTCGACCTGGGGCCGTCCTCGGTTACATGTATGAATTTGACTTCGAAATTATGCTCC
>JAZDOF010000099.1:0-9790 GCA_043799015.1 Pseudomonadota bacterium
AAGATAGGCTTTGTTTTTCAGGGTTTCAACTTGCTGCCCAGGATCAACGCCGTGCGAAACGTCGAGCTGCCGCTGATTTACGGCAAAACTTGCCGGCGTGAACGGAGGCGTCAGGCATTGGAAGCGCTCGAGTTGGTGGGCCTCGCTCAACGGGCGGACCATCTTCCCACGGAGCTCTCCGGAGGGCAGCAGCAGAGGGTGGCTATCGCCAGGGCCCTGGTGAACAACCCGGAAATAGTCCTTGCCGACGAACCCACCGGGAATCTCGACTCGACGACCAGTGCCGAGATTCTGGACGTGTTTCGGCGATTAAACGGAGAAAAAGGCATTACCTTCGTCCTGGTAACCCATGATCCCGAGGTGGCCCATTTAACCGATCGCAGGATAGAAATCCGAGACGGTGCGATCCGTCGCGACGAACGCGGTTTGGAAAAGACGCCGTTTTCGTCTTGTTCTTGATCCCGAAGCGGCGGTGAGCCTTTGGAAAAGCGACACTTGATGGACGCGCGGTTACCGGACGATGTATGGTCACACCCAAATCCGGCTTTGGAAATATGTAATATCATGAAAACGCTTCAGCCTCACCATTGGATTCAGGACCCGGAGTGAAGAAGACCCTCATCATAGTAGCGCTCTGCGCGGCCCTTGCGGCGGCCTACTTACTGTGGGGCCGCTCCACCGACAGGAAGACGGGCGTCGGCTTCTTGACCGTATCGGTGGAGAAAGGGGTCCTCTCGTCGGAAGTAATGTGTACGGGATCGCTCATGCCCGTCAATGAGGTGATTGTCGGGAGCCAAGTTTCCGGAACGATAAAGGAGTTGTACGCGGATTTCGAATCGCCGGTAAAAAAGGATCAACTGGTGGCTCTCATAGATCCGGACCTCTATGAAGCCCGAACCGCACAGGCGAAAGCGGACTCGGACGCGGCCGTGGCAGCCATCGCTAAAGCGGAGGTCACGTACTCCGACGAAATGCGCACACTAAGACGGCAGCAAGGATTGTTGTCACTGAGCTCAATATCTCAGAGCGCCTTCGACACGGCCCAAACCAAGGCGGATGCGGCACGGGTCCAAGTGCTCGTGGAAAAGGCCAAACTTCAGCAGGCGCAGGCAAAGCTCCAGGAAACGGAGTTGCTGTTGAAATACACCCACATCCTTGCTCCCGTGGACGGAGTGGTGACATCCAGGCAGGTGGACGTGGGACAAACCGTTGCGGCAAGTTTACAGGCTCCGGTGATGTTCAAGATCGCGGAAGACCTCCGTCGGATGCAGGTGCATGCAAACGTGGACGAAGCCGACATCGGACGCGTCCGAATGAGTCAAAGAGCAACATTCACGGTGGCCGCTTTTCCTGACGATGTTTTCCACGCCGTTGTCGTTCAAATCAGGAATCAACCGAAAGTGGAACAAAATGTCGTGACGTACGTGGTCGTCCACGAAGTGAACAACGAATTTCTGAAGCTTAGACCGGGCATGACCGCCAATGTTCGTATACTCATCAGCCGGGCCGATGAAACCCTCATGGTACCGGAACAGGCCCTTAGATTCACGCCTTCGACGCGAGTGCTGAGCGAATTGAACCTGCCGGAGCCCTCGGAGCTCAAGGAAGGTGAAAAACGGGTCTGGAGGGTAACGCAAGGGAATTCAATCGCGCCGGTCATAATTCGGACCGGCATGCACGGCACCGAGAAAGTCCAGGTGTTCTCCGAGGACCTGCGACCTGGAGACAAATTGGCGGTGGAGGTATCCCGAGACGCGCCGAAGAGTCCCATGGGCCGCGGGTTGAGATTCATGTAGGGCGACGCGAAAATGTAAACGGTGCAGCGGGACATATTCCGCCGATTGGAACGAGGGGTGTTCTATGCCGGAAATAACCAGGTATCCCGACAATTACGGAAAGACGGCGAGAGAGGCGACCTACTCATCCGACCCGGCGGATTTCCGTTATATGCGGATCAACGTACCATGTCAGGGCGCTTGCCCGGCATCCGTAAACGTGCCCGCCTATATTCGTAAGGTATACGAAGGGTTGTACGATCAGTCTTACGAAATCAACCGAACGGCAAATGTCTTCCCGGGAGTACTCGGACGAGTCTGCTCCAGGCCCTGCGAGTCCATGTGCCGTCACGGCGAGCCGGAACTCGGACGATCCGTAAACATATGCCATGTCAAACGAGCTGCATCCGATTACAAAAGTCCGGGCCACATTTACATGGAGCGGTTTTTCGCGCCGATTGGGAAGAAGGTTTGCGTAGTAGGAGCAGGACCGGCAGGACTTGCGGCGTCCCATGACCTCGCCGTGTCGGGCGCGACCGTGGATCTGCTGGAGGCCCAGGAACACCCCGGGGGAATGCTCTATTACGGCATTCCGGAATTTCGTCTCCCCAGAGACGTGCTTCGAGCGGAAATCGACGGCGTACTACGCCTGGGCGTCACGCTGAAGACGGGCGTAAAGGTTGGAGATGACGTAACCCTGGAAGAGTTGCTGGGGGCCTATGCCGCCGTCCTGGTATCCACAGGATGCTACGTTTCCAGAGGCCTTGACATTTCCGGCGAGGATCTCCCCGGGGTGTTCTCCGGTCTTCGGTTCGTGATGGATACCAACACCGGCAGTCCTCCCAATATCGGCAAACGAGTCTTGGTACTGGGAGCGGGGTTCACCGCTTTCGACTGTGCGCGGTTGGCCGTGCGTCTAGGGGCCGAGAATGTCTCCATTTGTATCAGGGCTACTGAAGAAGACCTCAAGGTAACGGCGGACGAAATTCACGAGGCCAAAGTGGAAGGCATCAAGATTCACGGCTTGATGGTCGCCAAACGCATCGTTGGGAACGACCGCGTGGAGGGAGTTGAGTTCGTTCGCACACGACCGGAGGCATTCAAGCCCGACGGCAGGCGAAGCACGGTTCCCATCCAGGGCAGTGAATTCATAGCCCCCGCGGATACTGTAATCGTTGCCATCGGTCAAGGTGCGGAGCCCATCCCGGGCCCAGGCGTAAAAGATGAACGCGGAGTCATCAAGGCGGACCGCGATTCCTATCGCACCTCGGTCGGCCGTCTTTACGCGTGCGGCGACTTCATGACGGGTCCGAGCACGGTGATTGAGGCCGTTGCCGGAGGAAGACGCGCAGCCGGCCAAATCCTGTCGGACCTCGGTGCCGGCCACCGCACTGAATGGACCGTACGCATTGAGGATGCAGGGGTAACGGACCGAGAAAGACCGTGGGATTTCATCCCGCCCCAGGCAATGCCGGCGGTCCAGCCTAGTTCCGACCGTTTCAGTCCGTCGGAGCGCGAAGTCGAACTTGGTTATACAAAGGACTTGGCACACGAGGAGTCCAAGAGGTGCTACCTTTGCTATCTGCACTACGAAATCGACGTGGATCGATGCATTTATTGCAGATACTGCATCGACGTGGCGCCTAGAGATTGCATCAAGCTGGCAAAGGCGATCGAACTCGACGAAACGGGAGCGGTGAGCAGAATAGTTGAAACCGCCCAGTGGAACGAAGTCAACGCTGTGGTTATCGACAATGCCCGCTGCATACGCTGCGGCGCTTGCTTGAAAGCATGTCCCGTGAACTGTATATCGGTATCAAGAGTGGAGCTTGTGGAACGTGTGCTCGAAACGGAGGGGCGATAATGGCTCGGGAACACTTTGTGATAATCGGCAACGGGCCTGCCGGAAACGCTGCCGCGTTTACCCTGCGGGAAAGGGTCCCCGGGTCCAGGATTACCATATTGAGCCGAGAGGCCGTTGGAGAATACCGGCCCAAAATGCTCCCCGAATACATCGCAGGGAGAGTGCTCGACTCCGATCTCTTCGTAAGGCCCCACTCGGTGTACAAGGAATGCGACATCAAGCTGAGGCTGGGTCAAGAGGTTGTAGAGGCGGATTTTTCAGCACGGCAGATCATTCTCCACCATAACGAGGTTGTGAGCTTCGACGGATTGATTATTGCCACAGGCGGCAAACCGCGGGTGCCGGAGCCCTTACTGGCCTGCCGGGGGCACATGCTTACTTTGAAGACGCTTGCCGATGCAAAGCTGTGGAGAACCCGTCTCGCCGACGCCCGGTCGGTGTTGATAATCGGCGGAGACCTAACATCTCTCAGTTTGACGAAGTCGCTGGCGACCATGGGAAAAGAGGTAAGCTTCATACTGGATCCCGACTCGTTTTGGCCCGTTCGTTTCGATTCGGACGTGCATAACGAGGTATCTCTTCGACTGCGTCAAATTGGTGTCAAGGTCCTTGAGGACCGGCACGTGCTCAAGGTATCCTGTTCGTCGGAAAACGTGTTGATGGTAGAGACCGACAGAGGAGCAATCGAGGCACAGGCCGTCGGAGCGTTCTACGGTTTGGTTCCTGACGTGAAATTCCTGTCGCGCTCGGGCTTGCACATAGAACGGGGAATCCTGGTCGACGAGTACCTCGAAACCAGATTCAGCGGCGTGTACGCCGCCGGTGATTGCGCACAAGTGTACCATCCCGAGTTGCGTGACTATTGGGTGTCCATCGGGTCACACAATGCGGCTATGCTGGGGAGGACCGCCGCAATCAACCTTGTCGGCGGCGGCATTCCCACCCGGACTGATGCACATAGTCTTTTCGCTGTTGAAGGGATCAAGGTGAACACATCCTGGTGGACGGAGTTCTGATATGCCCAGCGTAGATATTTCGGTGGAAGTGTGCGGCATGGCCGGGGACGGTACCATCGCGGCAGGAGGAATAATAAACGCCGCTCTGTCCCGGGCGGGCTTCTTCGTCCTCGGGTTTGACTCGTACCCTGCGGAGATTCGGGGATTCGGACGGTGCGTCACCCATTCGCGTATCGGAGATGAAGAGATATTGGCCCTGGAAGACAGGACCCACGTTCTCATTTCCCTTGATGATACCCAATCCAGGTCGCGTATTCCCTATCTCGACGAAGCGGCTGCGGTCTTTTTCGAGGGTAACCCCGCCGCTCCAATGCGGGAAGAAAACGCTCTGGCCCCGCTGGTAGAACCCGGAACAGCCCTTTACCCCATCCCGTTCTCCGACCTGGCAAGCGGGGCTTCGGGCACCGTACGGGGCCGGAACTTGACCGCCGTGGGGGGGTTCGCAGCGGTTTTCGGCGCTGATCCCGAATTCTTTCGGTCGGTAATTACCGATATTTTTAGGGCCAAAGGCGAAAAGGTCGTCGGCGTAAACATCAGCAGTTTCGATGCAGGTTACCGGTACGCAATGGACCGCTATTCGGACGGGCTGCGACCGGTACTCAAATCAGATCCCGCGTCTCATGCCGCCGACAATGTCATGATGTCGGGGAATCAGGCTATAGGTAAGGGCGCACTCGATGCGGGCGTTAGGCTGTACTTCGGTTATCCCATCACTCCCGCCACCCCGATTATGGAATACTTGGCCAAAGAGCTTCCCAAGCGAGGGGGCCGGGTCGTACAGATGGAAGATGAAATATCGTCCATAGGCGCGGTACTCGGGGCTTTTCACGCGGGCACAAGGGCTATGACCGCAACATCCGGGCCCGGTTTCGCTCTCATGACCGAACTTATCACCCACGGAGTGATGGCGGAGATCCCTGCCGTGATCATCAATGCCCAGCGGGGCGGGCCTTCCACCGGTCTCCCCACCAAAACCGAGCAATCCGACCTCCATGCCGCCGTTTTCGGCGGTCCCGGAGATTCGAGCAGGATCGTCATAGCCCCGACCAACGTGTCCCAATGTTACCAATACACGGTCAAGAGCTTCCAACTGGCCGAGAAGTACCAGGTCCCGGTCATCATGTTGACGGACTTCTACCTCGACAACCGAGTGGAAAACGTGGAGGTACCGGAGGCGTCGGAAGAAGACCGAGCGAACGGGAACATCTTTCCCGATGATGCCGAGAAAGGTGCGTACAAGCGCTATCGAATGACTCCTTCCGGGATTTCCCCAAGAGCTCTTCCGGGCATGGAGGGTTTCAACTTTGCGGCCACCGGCCTTGAACACGCGGAGAACTCATCGCCCAACTATACTCCCGAGATCCACACGGCCATGAGTGACAAGCGTTGGAGGAAACTCCTCGGAGCCCTTGCCGACCTACCCTCCCCTGTTGAGTATTCTTCCGGCGGTCGGCTCGACCTTGGCGTGATCGGCTGGGGTTCCACTTTCGGATCGATTCACGAAGCGGTGAATACCGCCATGCGGCGAGGGCTCAAGGTGGGCGCGCTTAAAATAACGGCCATATTCCCATATCACGAAGAAGTTATACGCGCTTTCATGGCCCGCTGCCGGCAGATCCTGATCCCCGAATTGAACTACCACGGCCAGTTGGCCAACCTGATTTCGCACCTCCACAGTGGGGACGTGGTACGCTTGAACAGGGTGACAGGCTCCCCCATACCACCGGCCGAAATCCTGGCTGCGATGGAATCACTCCTGGAGAAGGACCCCAAATGAAATCAACCGCTCGAGAACTTGCACAAAAAGTACGGAAGATCGGGGAATCCGGGGTGCTTGACATTCGTTCCGGACAGCTCCCTACCTGGTGTCCCGGATGCGGCTATTTCGGTATACATCAGGGGCTGAACTCCTGCATCCAGCGCCTCGGCATCCCTCATCACATGATCGTCAGCGTATCGGGCATCGGGTGTGCGGGAAGGTACAGCTTTTTCACCGACACTTACTCACTACACACGGTCCACGGAAGAACCTTGCCCGTCGCGACCGGGGTCAAGCTGGCAAACCCCGACCTAACCGTCTATGCGGTGGGAGGCGACGGGGACGGCCTGGCAATCGGCGGCGGTCACTTGCCGCACATATGTCGCCGAGACATCAACGTGAACTACCTTCTCTTCGATAATTCCATATACGGTCTCACAAAAGGTCAACCTTCCCCCAGCTCGCCCGTGGGCATGAAGAGTAAGGCCAGCCCTTACGGCACCTCCGACTCGCCGCTAAACGCAACCCTGCTCGCGTTAAGTTACGGGGCGTCATTTGTGGCAAGGCTCTTTGCCGGGGACCCTGAGATGATTTCGAACGTTCTCATGGAGGGCACCCGACACGAGGGGTTCTCTTTCTTTCATATTTACTCGACGTGCCTGACCTTCGACAAGACCTTCAAGACTTGGGACAACCTTAAGAAATGGGTGCATCCTCTTTCCGACCGGCATGATCCTACCGACTTGAGGGCGGCATTTGACGTGGCGCTTGGCGACGGATTCGGTTTAGGGGTGGTCTATAAGAGGGATAAGTAGGCGGATGAGGGAAGCGAGGGGCCTTATCGGTCGGGATGGGAGACATGAGCAACGACAGCATTTTTCATGAAGAGGAGATGGTATATCGGAGAGGCCTGGAACTGGTCGACTCCGGTGCCGTGCGTTCCGACGACGGGCATAGGCATTACTTGGAACTCCTCAACGACTACGCCAAATTACTCCGTGTCACGCAGAGGCTGACAAGAATCGGCGACATGATGCAAATGCAGCTTACCAAGCTCAACGAGGAGCTTGAATTTCATCGCAGGTCCGCGGAGAGCGCGAACATTGCCAAGAGCCGGTTCTTGGCGGCCATGAGTCATGACATTCGCACTCCGATGAACGCGGTCATCGGCATGACCCAATTGCTGAGAGATACCGACCTTTCCTCGGAACAACTCGAATACGTCGATGACGTAGGAACGGCCGCGGAAGCCCTGCTCACTCTGCTGAACGACATTCTGGACTTGTCCAGAATAGAAGCCGGCAAGCTCGACCTCGCATCCATCGGCTTCGACCTTTGGGACTGTGTGGGCGACACGGTGAGGACCGCGGCGATATCGGCGGGCAACAAACCTTTGGAAATAACCTTTTCATTGGATCGGGAAGTGCCCTGCCGTGTGGTCGGCGACCCTGTGCGATTGTCCCAGATCCTAATGAATCTGCAAAGTAACGCAGTGAAGTTCACGGACCACGGCGAAATCGTAACGAAGGTAAGTGTGGCGGATCGACACGCAAACGAGATCACCCTTCACTTTGCCGTTTCCGATACGGGTATGGGGGTTCCCCCGGACAGAGCGGAGTCCATTTTCTTCCCCTTTGAGCAGGGCGACGGCCGGATCACATCCAGGTACGGCGGTACCGGGTTGGGTCTTTCCATATGTTTTCAACTCGTGCAAAAAATGGGGGGAAGAATTTGGGTGGAAAGTGAAACGGGCAAAGGCAGCACTTTTCATTTTACCGTTTGCCTGACCGCGGCCTCCGAGTTCCGCAACGCCATGAATGATGAGTTCCGCGAGCTCAAAGGGTTGCGGGTCCTGGTGGTAGACGACAACGGAACTAGTCGGGAATTGATTCGACGTTTCGTCGCTGAATGGGGAATGGACGCGTCCTCGGCCCCGAATGCCGAGTCCGGATTGGCTGCCGTGAGACGGGCCGCGGATGAAGGAAGGGCTTTTCATGCAGTCTTGATCGATAACGACATGCCCGAAGTAAACGGCTTGCAGCTTGCCGAAATGATCAAGCTGGACCCCAAATTGAGCGGTCTGCACCTTATCCTGCTCACTTCTCCCGGGCGCTCTCCGGATGCCGTGAAGTACGCCCGTATCGGGATTGCGAGCCGCGTGCCCAAACCTGCCAAGCAGAGGGAGTTGCTGACCGCGCTCAGGGACACCTTGCCGCGACCGGTGCCGGCAGCCGCTACGCCCAAGGCAAAACCGGTATGCTTTGATGCCGATTCGGCCGGAGGGCCCCTGCGGATTCTGTTGGCCGAAGACAATCCCCTTAATCGTAAGCTGGCCGTGCATTTATTGGGCAAGATGGGCCATACGGTATCGGCCGTAGAAAACGGCAAGCAAGTACTGCACTCGTTAAGAGACTGCGAATACGATTTATTGCTCACCGACATCGAGATGCCCGAGATGGATGGGATTGAAACGGCCCAAGCAGTCCGGGAGCTGGAATCAAGCGGCGGAAGGCATATTCCCATAATCGCGATGACCGCGCACGCGATGGAGGGGGACCGGGAGCGATTCTTGGCCGCAGGCATGGACGGGTACGTTTCCAAACCGATTAACTTCGGGGAATTGGCCGATACCATCCGGCGAATCAGGTCGGAGTGCCGGCATGACCGCCGGTATTAACAATCCCCCCGTGAAATCCGGTTGCATTGGTGCCGACCATCTGACTGAGCTTTGGACAAAGGAAGAGTGGTATTGGTGGCATGTGAACAAGCGGCGCATCGTCTTTCGATTGATGGACCGGTACGCTTCGAACAGCTTTTCGGTTTTGGAAATAGGTGTCGGCGCGGGGTTGGTGTCGGCATTGATCCGCAACCGGGGTCATGCGGTCGTGGGGGCGGACGTCGACCCCGCGCCGCTGGGTTTGGCACGGACTCGCGGGGTCGATACGACGGTATGCTTCGACGCGGGAGCTCCGTGGCCCCTGGGAGACGGTTCCTTCGACCTAGTGGTCATGCTTGACGTCCTCGAACATGTAGCAGACGACGTCGGGTGCCTTCGGGAAGCTCTCAGGGCGCTGAAACCGGGTGGGGTCTGCATCTTGACGGTACCCGCGCATCCCTTCTTATACTCGGCTTGGGACCGCGCGCTCAATCATCATCGCCGATACTCGTGGAGCTCCTTGAGAGACAAGGCGTCACTTGCCGGTTTTCGAACGACAATGAGGTCGTACTGGAATCTCGCTGCATTTTTCCCGGCACTTGTCCTCCGGGGAGCGTCGCGAATCTTCTCGATCGAGCTTCAGGCCGCCGAATTCCCTGACGTACCCGCTTGGGTCAACGATTTTCTGAAGTTTTGCGGGTGGCTGGAGGCTGCCATAAT
>JAZDOF010000114.1:0-3803 GCA_043799015.1 Pseudomonadota bacterium
ACCCGTTGGTAGAAAGCTTTTCCCAAGCTCCCTTGGAAGCCGGGAGTTGGGGTGCGGTTTTAGTTCGACTGCGATGCGGGGGGAGTTGAGAGTTGTTGCCCCGTTACCCCATGCGCGTCAAAATAAGGCGACAGGTAGAAGAACAAATCCCCCCTGCCCCCCTTTACAAAAGGGGGGTAAGAGACCGAATCCTCCCCCCTTTTCTAAAGGGGGGTTGGGGGGGATTTCTCTGTCGGTCTCTGCAACAAGGAAGAGCCGGTGAAATACAACCACATGATATCATAGGAATCGGACCGTTATTTTGACGCCTATGCCCAGCTACCCACGGCCAGCCCATCCGGGGCTTTCGGTTTCGAGGACGGACCAACCCGACCGTTTGACCACGGGCGCCGGAACAATTACGCTGACGCACTCGAAAAAGAGCCGGAACACATCCCTCTTGGCGCACTACACGGGGGCACCTGTTGGTTCGCCATGGGTTTCAATCCATGGCGAAGCGTGAGACGCCGCTAATGCCTGAACTACTTATCTTCCTCTTGTTTTGACGCCCATGCGAGGTGGGCCCCCGTGCCGTCTTGATCCTACAGAAAACTCTTCACCAACTTGTCCCACCCGATTTGTTTGTAAGTCCCGTAAACGTCGGCAAGCGGTCCCTTGGGCTCCGAATCGCCGATTATCGCCGCCAGCCTACCGATCTCGCTCTCCATGAAGCCGAGGCTTTCCAATCCGAACAGCAGCTCTTTCAAATCCGTTTTCAAATCCGTAGGGTCAAGAAGCACGGCCCAGCCCTCGCCGTAAGGATCCTCCGAACCGTATCCCGGATTGTCCGACAGCTTGTTGTTGACTGCTGCGACTATTCCGGAGACGGAGGATTTGACCTCTACCTCGTTGGAGTCCCTTTGAACGACGAACGCCACTGCCCCTGCCGTAATTCGAGCCCCAACCGATGGAAGTCGATACGCCTCGACGCGTCCTATCAAGCGTGCGCCGAAATCGTCCAACCCTACGCGCACGCGACCGCCGTACTCGACTCTTGCCCAAGCATGGGTCTTGTGAATGTAATAATCTCGGGGCACACGGTAACCCGCAGCATCAACGTATTGCGGGGGACCGAGAATTGTATGATCGACCTGAATCATTTCGTCGAGCATTTGATCGAACGGGCAATCACCGCATTGGTAGCTTCGGCAACATAACTTGTTGGCGGGAGCCCGACCCGTGAAGGCGTGACGGCAACGTTGTTGGTCGGTGGGAAGATCGAGAACCTTCAAGCTCCAGCTCCCGTTAACCGCCTCCCGCTCCATCTTCTTGGCCATACCTTTGTCGAAATTGCATGTAGTACAGTCAAACGCGTTGTCGCAGTACTTCGTCGCGACCACCTTCGCCCTCATCCAAACGCACTGCTTTTCGGAAAGGTTGAAGCCCGTAATCAACTCTCTCTTCTTTTCCTTTAGAGCCATGAACTCCTCTCCATCTATATTCCATAGCCTCCGACACAAGCCCTGACGGGTTATTCGTGCTCCATTCGGTGCCGCACAAATTCCACCGAAAAAGGGATTTCGGAAACTTCCACGAAAAAGACTTCCTTGGCCGCCCCCGACCCTACGCCGCTTTGATGGAGCAAATCCCGTACCGCACCCGCTCGATTGGAATACCTCATGGAAGATGAGGGTTCCAGCCAGGGCCTTGAAATCCACTTTCGAGGGGCTCACATCGACAAAACCATTCACTTACGGGCGGGAAATTCCAATCTCAACGTGGGGCAGGCTTTCCAGCCTGCGAACTTTCTTGCTGCGATCTCGGCAGGCTGGAAAGCCTGCCTCGTCATGGAAGCCGGCCGGGCCATTTCCCCAAATCCCCCATTGGGGATCCGTCGGGCGAAGCCGGTATGTTGCAATAAACTACAACAAAGCCTGCCCTCGGGTCAAGCACAGGGTAACCATGGCATATTCAATGGCTTACCATGTGTAGAAAAAAGCGACACAGTGTAGTATTCAGCCACACCGGTCCATGGCCGGAACGCGGGGTGTCGATGTGCCGCCGGCTTGGCGGGCCGGCAGCATAGGGGCCGGAATAAGACCGGCGGGCGCCGCCCGGATAGCGGCCCGGCCTCACATCACCGTACACGCCGCGCTTAGGGCTTCACGACCGAATGGGGACATCCGACGCAGCAGGCCTATTATTCCCGGAACCTCTCGGATCACGTAGTCCATCTCTTCGTCCGTGGTATATTTGGACAGAGAAAACCTGATGGAGCCGTGAACCGCGGTGAAAGGCACTCCCATGGCCCTGAGAACATGCGACGGCTCTAATGAACCGGATGTGCAGGCCGAACCGGACGACGCGCAAATGCCTTTGTCGTCCATGCGCATGAGAATGGCTTCTCCTTCAACATATTCGAAACCGATGTTGAGGGTGTTCGGTAGGCGATGCTTCGTCGTGCCGTTCACCTTTGCAGAGGAAACCACCTTGATCAGCCCATCCTGAAGCTTGTCCCGGAGCGCCGCGATGCGGGCGTTGCGAGCACCAAAATCTTGATTCGCCATCCTTGCCGCCTCGCCCAAACCGACTATTCCCGTGACGTTTTCCGTGCCGCCCCGGCGGTCGGCCTCTTGGTGCCCACCGACGATGAACGGGTAAAACCTGGTACCTCGTTTGATGTACAACGCGCCTATTCCCTTGGGTCCGTGCAGCTTGTGCCCGGATAGGGATAGAAAGTCGATCTCCGAATCCTTCAAGCGTATGGGTATCTTCCCGACCGCCTGAACAGCGTCGGTATGCATGAGCGCCCCACGTTCACGGGCAATTTCAGCGATCTTCTCAACGGGAAAGATAACCCCCGTCTCGTTGTTGGCCCACATTACGGATACTATGGCGGTTGAGTCCGTGATCTTGGCGCGGACTTCATCCATGTCAAGCATGCCTTCTTTGTCCACGGACAACCACTTCACCTGGTAGCCCTGTTCGCGGGACAACCGCTTGCACAGATTCAGGACGGCAGGGTGCTCGACCCGTGTGGTCACTATTTCCCGGCGGCCGGGATTGGTTGCCAACGCGCTGAGGATGGCCGTTGAGTCGGACTCCGTTCCCCCGGAAGTGTATACGATTTCGGAGGGCGAAGAACCGAGCAACTCGGCAAGGTGCCGCCTTGCCGATGCCGTATTCCCGGCCGTGCCGCCGCCGAACGAGTGCATGCTCGACGGGTTGCCGTATCGTTCCGTGAAAAAAGGCTTCATGGCCTCGAACACTTCCGGGGCCACCGCGGTGGTTGCGTTGTTGTCGAGGTAGATGGTCTTCATCCCTACACCTCCTCTACGTAGAGATCGGGATGCACCAGTTCCTTGAGGCGGGCTTCTATGCCGGATTTGAGGGTTACCCCGGAACTGGGGCACGCTGTGCAGGCCCCGCGAAGCGCCACCATGACCCGGTTGCCCTCAACGTCCATGAGTTCAAGGTCACCGCCGTCCTTTTGGAGGAGTGGCCGTATTTCCTTTTCCAACACGTCTTGTATCTTCGCGATCTTTTGGATGTTGGTGAGCGGTCTTTCCTGCGGCATCCGCGGTTTTCCCGAGCTTTCGATTTGTCCTTGAACGGCCGCGATGATCGCCGCAATCTTGTCGCGACAATTCCCGCACCCTCCACCGGCCTTTGTGAAGTTTGATCTCCCAAGTGTAACTTATCACACTGTCCAAATTTTGGGGTCCATTATAACCTGCCGAAATCAAAAAAAGGTTTGAGGATTATATTGATGAAATAACCAAAGGCAAAGAACCGAATAAGGTTCGCATCGTTTTGGAGTAACC
>JAZDOF010000118.1:0-2148 GCA_043799015.1 Pseudomonadota bacterium
GCCCGTAACTCCTTGAATCCCGGGCTCGAAGCCGGCGTGCTCAACAATATGGGGCTTGCACACAGGGATACCGGGAAATTTCCAGATGCTGCGGAATGCTTCAATAAGTCTTTTCAGGCTTTCACGGCTCTTGGGAACGGCAAGGGGCAAGGGACGGGGTTGACCAATCTTGGATTGGTTTGCAAGGACATGGGCGACTACGCCAAGGCGGTCGAGTATCAGGAAAAGGCCATAGAAACGGCCCTTAAGACCACGGACAAGTCGTTGGAAGGAGCCGCCCGGCATAACCTCGGGGTGGTGTATCACAAGTGGGGGAAGTACACTCAAGCCCTTGATTGCTACAAGAAGTCCTTGGAAACGTACACGCTGTTGGGAAATTCACGATATGAGGCCGTGAATTTAATGTTCATCGGGGAATTGTACAAAGACCGAGGGCAGTACGGGGAAGCTAAGGACAACATAATCAAGGCCCTCAATCACTTCGATCGGTTGGGCGACGTCAAAAGGAAGGGGGAAGCCCTTGCCGCCGTGGCCGCCGTTGAACAGCAAACGTCGAACTGGCCGGGAGCCCTTGCCGCGCTCGGCGATGCCGCGAAGTCGGCCGCGAGTATCGGCGCGCCGACCAACGATATCGACGCGTTGATTGCTCACATATATATGGACATGGGCAAGCCCGAGGAAGCGGAACCCGCTGCCCGGGCATCCGGATCTCCTGGTGTTCTGGGCCGCCTGAGTCTCCTGAAGAATGACCGAGAGGGGGCACGTGATCACTTTGGGGAACTTCTAAAATCCGCGGAAAAGAGCAATGACGCCAACGCGCTTTTCGTGGCGTGTAACGGTTTGGGGCTTGCCCATGAGGCCCTGGAGGAATTCGACAAGGCCGAAGGTTTATATGGCCGTGCCGTATCGGTTACGGAAGAGATCAGGTCTTCGCTTGTGCCGTCGGAAAGGCGGGAGTTCTTTGCGGTCAAGGTGGGAGGTTTTCCCAGAGACGATCCGGCAAGGAACCTGACCCGAGTTCGCATGAAGCGTAACCGTTCGGTTCAGAGCATCGATTCCAGCGAGCTGGCTCGTGCGCGCACCTTCGCCGACAAGATGGCCGAAAGATCGGAGATAGGGTATTGCGGAGCCACCGTGGATATACTCGAGAAGGAAGACCGACTCATCACCAGGCTGGCCTCGCTGAAGTCCGCGAGAAACGAAATACCGCAGGACCGAAACCCTGAGCGTCATCAGAACCTTGGCCTTGAGATCGATCAAGCCCAACGGGAAATGGATGAGTTCGTCCAGGGATTGTGGAAGGATTACAAGGCCTACGCATCAGTCAAGTACCCCAGGCCGATCAAGCTGGGAGAATCCGGCATCAGACCGGAAGAGTACGTAGTAGTCTTCGACCTCTTGGGAGAAGGTGTCGGGGCTAAGCTTATCAAGGGAAAAACGGTAATGGAAATCCACTTCAAGCAATGGCCCGCGCAAGAGCTCGAAGCGGACGTCAAGAAGTTTCGCGCTCCTTTCGAGGCATACCCGCCGGATCTTACAGCCTTCGATCCGGAGTTGGGCAAGAAGCTCTATAAGAACCTGCTGTCGAAGGTCCTCGCCGATCTACCCCCGAAAACTCCTCTGATCATCGTGCCGGACGGCATACTGGCCGTATTGCCCTTCGAGGCCCTCGTCAAGGACGGCACGCCGCAATGGGGACAGGAGGAGGGAAAGACCGTGCTCAAGGGGCTTACCTACCTCGGGGACATGCATCCCGTTACTTACTATCAATCCATAACGGCCCTCACCTTGGCGCGGGAGCGGAAGGCACAACCCAAATCAGCACAGGACAAGATCCTGATAATCGCGGACCCCGTGTTCTCCCCGGATGACGACCGCTTGAGGCAGGAGGAGTCGGTCAGGACCCAGGAGCTCATAAAGAAATTGCCGGATGAATTGATGAGTTTCCAAAAGCAAATGGGTTTTGTATTCCAACGCCTGCCGGAAACGGGGCAGCTGGCCGATGCTCTCAAGGAACTGTATAAGGACGGCGCGGACGTTCATACCGGTCTATCGGCATCCAAGAGCACCCTTCTGAAGAAGACCTTGAATTCCTACAACAGGATCTTGTTTGCCACCCACGGTTATTACGGGAACGACATCCCAAAC
>JAZDOF010000124.1:0-4223 GCA_043799015.1 Pseudomonadota bacterium
GCGTGGCGCCGCCACCCCGTTCGGTACCCTTATTGATGGTAGCGTTCTCGCGAATGACGTTATCGTCACCCACCATGACCCGGGTCTCCTCGCCGCGGTACCCCACATCCTGAGGCGGGTAGCCGATACAGGTGAAAGGATAGATGCGATTCCGGGCACCGATCGTCGTCCGGCCGTCGATCACGGCGTGAGGTCCCACAACCGTCCCTGAACCGATTGTCACTCCGGGTCCTATGATGCTATAGGCTTGAATCGCGACATCCTCGGCCAGTTCAGCCTTTGCGGATACCAGTGCGGTGGGGTGGATTTCCATATGATACAATACTCCTTATGATCCGGATATCGGGCAAAGGGTCCCGCTCGCCGTTCAAGCCGACCACACTTGCGGGGCCGGACAATCGAGGCGGCAATTCCCTTGCAATTCTCCATGTCCGTGCGGGAAAAAAAGGAAAATCCCCTGAGACTCGGGGATCATGTAACGCTTCAACGATGAATCGAAAGACGGGCACCTCGTATCCCGGTTGACGGCCTTCGGCAGCCGGCGCCAAGGCTTCGCTCGACAGCGGAGCCGCTATCGGCGGGACGGCTCGCTTTCCTCCGGCTTCCCCATGTCCACGGTCGCCATGAGCTCCGCCTCCGCCATCAGTTGATCGTCGACGAAAGCTTCCCCTTTCATTTTGAAGACGGGCCCCCGCTGCTTCAACATCTTGAGCTTTAGAATCAACTGGTCGCCGGGGCGAACCGGCTTTCGAAACCGCACCTTGTCAATCCCCATGAAGTAAACCGCGCTGCCATGGTGTTCGGGAAGCAAGGAAAACGCCAGGATTCCTCCCACCTGGGCCATGGCCTCGACGATCAAGACACCGGGCATGATGGGCTGGCCAGGGAAATGCCCCTGGAAGAAGGGCTCGTTGATCGAGACATTCTTCAGCCCGACCACCTCTTGAGGGGTCAGGTCCAGGATACGGTCCACCAGGAGGAAAGGATAGCGATGTGGCAGTCTTTCCAAGATTTGCATGATATCCATTTGCATAGTCATTCCTCATGCAGCGCTTTTTCGAGCTCCGAGACCCTTTTCCGGAGGTCCCGCAGTTCCTCTTTCAGCCGGCCAAGACGGCGCACATTGGCGAAAGTCTTGAACCATTCCTTCTGAGGTACCGCAGGGATGCCCAGCACGTCCTCGCCGGCTTGAATGGAATGAGGCACACCGGACTTGGCCCCTATTCTCACCCGGTCGCCGATTTCAATGTGTCCGGCAACTCCCACCTGCCCGGCCAGGACAACGTGCTTTCCGATCCGCGTGCTCCCCGAAATACCCACCTGGGCGATCAGAATGGAATGTTCCCCGACGACCACATTGTGGGCGATCTGTACCAAGTTGTCGATTTTCGTTCCACGCTGAATCCACGTCCGGCCGAACGCCGCGCGGTCGACGGTGCAGTTGGCCCCGATTTCCACGTCATCGTCGATTTGGACGATACCCGTCTGGGGGATCTTGACATGATGGCCCTGCCCGTCCTGCGCGAAACCGAATCCGTCACTGCCGATAACCGTGCCACTGTGGATGATGGCTCGATTCCCCAGCCGGCACCCATTCAGAATGGTCACGCCAGGATAAATCAGGCATTCTTCTCCGATTTCCACGCCTTGCCCGATGTATGCCCCCCCGTAGATGCGGCTGGCCCGGCCAATCTTGCAGTCGGGTCCAATGTGCGCCAGAGGCCCCACCGAAACGTCGGGCCCTAGCGTGGCATTTTCTCCCACGTGAGCGCTCGGGTGGATCCCCGGAGCCAAAAAGGGAGGCTCGGCAAAAAGCTGAGCCGCCCGCGCCAGGGCAAGGTACGGCTGTTCGCTCACAAGACGGGCAAAATCCACGTCCTTGAGGGAAGGAGGAACAATGACAGCCGCTGCCTTGGACCGGGGGAGGAATTGCGCATATCGGGCATTGGTCAGGAAGCTCAGTTGCCCCGGACCGGCGGTCTCGAGACCGGCCACGCCGTGAATCCGGATCGCCGCGTCGCCCTGAAGCTCCGCGCCCACCCGTTGGGCGATCTCACCCAGCGAGTAGGTTCCGCGGGCGTCGGGATCTCGATTCTCACTCATGCCAGGCGACACTCTCGTCGAGGACCATGGTACCTTCCATGTCCTTGTGTATTTGTTTAACCAAGATCCCTACTTCTTCGGAGGTGATTTATCCAGTGCGTCGATTACGGACCTGGTGATATCGTTCTTCTCCTGGCCGTACACTACTCCACCCTTCCCGACTTCGATAATGTACTCATATTTTTCATCTTTCCCGATCTTACGAACGATCTCGAGTATCTTATCCACGATAGGCGCCATCAACTCTTGGGAAAGCTTGTTCAACTTGGCGTTGGACTCCATTATGAGCTTCTCGCCTTCTTGCTGCATTTGTTCTATTTCCGCGCTCTTCTTTTTCCTTGCCGATTCATCCATGACCGACTTTTTCTTTTCGAGCTCTTCCTTCGCGGTCCTGAATGCCCTGGACTTTTCTTCCATCTGTTCCTTGACCTTCGCCTTCTGGTCCTTGAAGGAGTCCTTGGCCTGTTTCCCCACACTGGACTTGTCAAGCACCTGCTGCAAATCGAAATGGCCGATCTTGGGCGAAGATGCCGCCCACGCCATCGTATTGGAAACAACGAACAAACCCAGGACCAGTAAAGCTAGAATGGATATTTTCCTTGTCATTTTCATCCCTTCGACTCCTTAGAAATAAGCACCTGCTGAAAACTGCCACTGATATTGATCTTCATCCCTCTGCGGGTCCAGATTGTACCCCCACTCGATCCGGAGGGGCCCCAAGGGAGAATTCCACCGCAGCCCCGCACCGGCGTCGGTACGAAAGCTCATAACGTCAAAGGTCTCATCCTCTCTATACACGTTACCCGCATCGTAGAACACGACCCCACGTATGCCCAGGCTCTCGATCACCGGAAACAGCACTTCGAGGGTGGCCAGTCCGTATTTGAATCCACCGACAACCACGTCCCGGTGCCCGTCCACTCTTCCTTCCTCGTCAAACAACGGTATCCTATCTATGGGGGCCACATCTCCCCAGTTGAACCCACGCAGCGAGTTGATGCCTCCCAGGAAAAACCGCTCGTACGCCTCTACGTTGTCTTCGCCCTCCAACGCAAAAATGTAGCCGAACTCGCCACGCGCATATCCCACAAACTTCCAGAAAAGAGGCACGAACACTCCGGAGCGAAGCTCCGTCTTGACAAAATCCATGTCGCTTCCCAGAAACGGAGCGGAATACTCCAAATTGACCGCATTCACCGTGCCCTTCGTGGGCAGGAAGGGATGATCCGTGGTATCCCGCTCGAACCCCGTGTAGACACTGCTCTTTATGTGCCGCCCCTCGCTCAGCCCCGGGATGTCCTTGGCTTCGCCGATCACGTCGGAGATCTCCGCGTTCTCGAAAATATAGCCGCTGTTTATGCGGGTGTAATTACCTATGGGGTAGCCGGTGCGCAATTTGAAGCCAACGGCGTCCTTGGTGAAGTCATTGTATTCCCTAAGCCAATTGTAGATGTCCGCCCCGGCGGCAATGGAGGTATCGAGCACATAAGGCTCCGTGAAGCCCAACACATACCGCGAGGCATCCTGGCCCAAATAGGCTTTCAACCCCAGCGTTTGCCCTCTACCGAAGAGGTTCCGCTGCACGATGGTCCCCGTCGCAAAGAGCCCGTCATCGGAAGAGAAGCCTCCACCAACGCTCACCGATCCCGTGAGCTTCTCTTTCACCTTGATGTGGAGGTCCATGACACCTTTCTGATCGGTTTTCGAGGGCACGATCTCGACGTCCTCGAAGTAGTCCAATTTCTTGAGGTTCAGCACGCTTTTCTCCAGCTTGCTTCCGTTGAAGGTATCCCCTTCCGACAGCTTCAGCTCACGCCGGATCACCTTGTCTCGGGTCTTGCTGTTTCCCGAGATGTAAATCCTCCCGATATGGACCTCTTCCTTCATGTCGATGGTGTATGTCACTTCCGCCGTGACTTCCGCCGGGTTCTTCTTCACCTCCGGGTTCACTTCAACATAGGCGTAACCTTCATTCATATAGGCCTTCGAGATCTTGTCGATGTCGTGGCGGAGCTTCTCGCGGCTGAAATCATCCGACTTCTTGATCTCCAGCTTCTTTGTGACCTTTTCGATGGCTTCCAGCTTGTCACCCGCAACCTGCACATCCTTAACCTTGTAAC
>JAZDOF010000154.1:0-4169 GCA_043799015.1 Pseudomonadota bacterium
CGGACACCAGGTGGATTTCGACCTATTGATGAAGAGATTGGCCATGTACAAAGGGCCTGAATTGATAGCGTTGAACAAATTCCGCGAGACCGATCGCGGCTGTAGATGCGAAATCCCAGGGGGTGCGTGATGACCGAAGAACAGACCAAGAAACCCAAGAAGCCCGCGCCTCCCAGGCAGAAAATGCCGGAACAGGATCCCTTGGTACGGGCACACAATTTTTATGAAGTTGCGCTTGGCTATCCCAATGATATTGCCCTGCTGGAAGCGAGCCGATGCATGAAGTGCAAGAAGCCTGCATGCATGAAGGGCTGTCCTGTTGAGGTGGATATACCGGACTTCGTCGATCTGGTTAAGAAGGGTGACTTCATCGGCGCGGCTTGGAAGCTGAAGGAAAAAAACAGCCTCCCGCGGATAGCCGGCCGGGTTTGCCCCCAGGAATCCCAGTGCGAAGCCAAATGCATCGTCAGTAAGAAGAAAGGTGTCGAGTCCTGCGCCATCGGACGCCTCGAACGCTTCGTAGCCGACTATGCCGCGGAGCACGACGACGGCAGGATGCCTCCGCTGCCGAAGCCCACCGGCCTCAAGGTCGGCGTGGTGGGATCGGGCCCCGCAGGCTTGACCCTGGCGGGCGCGCTCATCAAAAAGGGTGTGGCGGTAACGGTGTACGAGGCTCTTCATGAACTGGGCGGCGTGCTCGTCTACGGCATTCCCGAATTTCGTCTCCCCAAGGCCATCGTGAGGTCGGAAATCAACGAGCTTAGGCGTCTCGGCGTTGAGTTCAAGACCAACTGGGTAGTTGGTAGGATAGAGACGATCGACGATCTGTTGAAGAGGTTCGACGCAGTTTTTATCGGCACCGGCGCCGGCGCGCCGCTTTTCCTGAAAATACCCGGTGAGAACCTTAACGGCGTTTACTCTGCAAACGAGTACCTTACGCGCTCCAATCTCATGAAGGCGTATGTCTTCCCCGAAGCGGACACCCCCGTGGCGAAAGGTCGTCGAGTTGCGGTGTTCGGCGGCGGAAACGTGGCGATGGACTCCGCTCGTACAGCATTGAGATTGGGTGCGGAAGAAGTATCCATCGTCTATCGCAGGACCATGGACGAGCTGCCCGCCCGATCCGAGGAAGTACACCACGCGGTGGAAGAAGGCGTGAAATTTAAGCTTCTGTCATCGCCTATCGAAATCATCGGTAACGATCAAGGATGGGCCGTGGGCGTGCGCTGCCAGCAGATGGAACTGGGCGAACCGGACGATTCCGGTCGGCGGCGTCCGGTAGCGGTGCCTGGGCAAACTTTTACCATTGATGTGGATACCGTGATCGTGGCCATCGGCAACGCGGCAAACCCCTTGGTTCCTTCCACCACCCCGGGCATGGATACCAACAAGTGGGGCAACATAGTCGCCGACCTCGAGACCGGCAAGACCACGAAGGACAAAGTGTGGGCCGGCGGCGACATCGTGACCGGCGCGGCAACGGTCATCCTGGCAATGGGTGCCGGACGCAAGGCAGCCCAATCAATGCTTCAAGCATTCGGCATCAGTTGATAACCGGCCCTCGGTTATTGATATAGGGTAATCGGTCAACGGGAAGGCCCTGTTTTCACACTTGTCCTTCCCGTTGCCATCCATAGGTTACTGCTGGTGAAGATGGTTGTCCCTTTGCCCTCTCGCCAGGCTTGGATAGGGTGTGGGGTGAGAGCGGCGGCAAAGGGCCGGCCTTCTTTCAACCCCACATACCTGCTCTATTTCCATTTCGAGTTCAAAGAAGTGGTGCTGGGTTCCGGGAGCCGTGACGGGTGACGGCAGGGTCAAATGAGCAAAGAGACGTTATCGACTAATTATTATAAGAGTTTTTGAACACGCTTCGGTATTACCTCGAAAGGGTTCGGGCGGAACATTGGCGAAACCCTCCCACAGAGTATTTTCGATTACCGTAGCCGCCCTGTGCGCCTGGGTCGTGGCTGGGCTGTTCGACGCGTCGTCCGCCGCGCCGATTCAAAAGATCGAAGGAATCATCACCGAAGTCGGCGAGGGGTACCTCTGGCTTAAGCCCGAGGGAGAAGAACAGGGTCGTCGTTTCATTCTCCAATGGAAGGCACGATTCGATCCTCCAAAGCTGCCTCTCAAAGGAGATTACGTAGAAGTCCTATACAAGCTGAAGGAAGAAGGGGCCGTCATCTACGGAGTCAGGTATGTGCGGCCATTCCTGGATCCCGGTTCATCACGGGGGACGGGCGGACCGGACACCAAGCATTGACGGCCGACCGACCGTTGAAATCCCCGGCCACGGACGTCATTGAGGCCGAAACACCCTTTCACCGAAATCGTCCAGAAAGGCCATCAGCTCCGATGGGCTCTGCTCGTCTTCCGGAATGCTGCCCGGATCTACCACCTCACCGGTGTCCCTACGGTAGAGAATGATCACTGTGGGTTTGCTGCCGCTCTTGATTGTCCATGCCTCCGCGTCGATTACCGACCCTATTATGGTTTTTAGAAACGGCTGATATCCATCGCGGGTAAGTTCAGCCCTAACTTCCTCTCTGGTTATATCCATGGCACACCTGCCGGGCTAACCGGTCCTGTTCGCGTATTGTAAGCAAGGGCCGCAGGGAGATGGGCAATTGACGGGCCCTTGCAGGCGGGGGACAGCCCAACCCAAGTAACGTGCAAGACCGGGGCCATCATCACTCCGGAGAAAAGACTCGGACAATCACGTGTATGCATGATCGAGGGGCGGAAGCCGCGAAGCCGATACTACGCCGGCGTATTACGGCCCGAATTAATCCTACATCCCGGTGTGCCCTGATCCGGAATCGAAGGCGTTCAAGGCGATTGCTCCATGCTGCCCTTCCAGGATTGGGTTGACAGCGACTCACGTTGGTATAGAATCCGGGCCGCTCCAATCGGCGGAATCCCTCTATAGGAAGAGACATGAATTATTCTATTATGGTAACGTCAGGATTCATGGGCTTCGCGTTGGCCCTGGGGTCGGAGGTACTGGTTTTCTATCTGCTGGGCTATTTTTTCAAGATTCCTCGAAACAGGTTTACGCGTTGCTTCGTTCTGGCAGGGGTCGTTGCGTTCTCCGCTATCTACCTATATCTGCATTACAAGACAAAGGGATTACCCCCTAAGGACGGCCTCGCCTTTCTGTCAGGCTGCGTGGGCGGGTGGTTGGGAGGAATTTTCTTCGGGCTCATGCAATTCAAGCCCTATCTCCTCAAGCTGCTGAGATAGGACCAAGCTGATTTCCGAGCCCCGCTCGATCGGGGGCCGTTGTTGAACCGGGGCAATCAAACCACAAGGTCGTCCGGTCACGAAGAAATCGGAGGCCGAGTTTCCGGATATCGCGGAATCCGGGACCAATTCTCTTTGTGCCTTGGCGTCTTCATGGTTGAGTCTCCATCGCTCGTGGTGGTCGTTTATAACATTGCTCAGGCAAGCAGGTAATTCCCAATCGGCTTCCGTCGAAGCGCCATTACGGCTTTACCGATTTGAAAGCTCGTTGGTATTACTCCTGTTGTTGTACGGGCGGTTGGGGAAACGTCCTATTGGTCGGCTTCCGACACCCTCACCGCCGTTTTGAGAACTCCGAAGAACACCGACGGCGAACAATCTTCGTCCAGTGCATCGTACTGCCACCCAAGGTGTCGAAAGCACCCCGCACAGACGACAAACCTCCAGCCGTAACCGGGAAACCATGAATGCTCAAGGAAGAGGGTCCCGTCCGAAACGGTGTTCACGCATTGAACAAAAGACAGAAAGTTACACCTTATCCCCGCGGGGTTGATAAATGAATGATCGTCGGATCCGTTGATCGGAATCAGGTAATCGGAGTCGGCAATTATCGCGTCACACGAAGCACAATGGTACTGCCTACGCGTCTTGTTCTTATCGTCCTCTACGCTCTTGACGTATGCCAGCATTGTTCTGGGCCTCGGAACGAGAATCGAGGATTGGTCCTGATGAATGATCGCGTCGAGCCGGCATTTGCAGAAGCCGTCAAGTAACCCTTCACTTACGAGCGGGAAATTCCAATCTCAACGTGGCGCAGGCTTTCCAGCCTGCGAATTTTCTTAGTGCGACCTCGGCAGGCTGGAAAGCCTGCCCCACGAGACTGAATGGTTACGCTGACAAAACGTTTATCCTTGACATTTCAGCCC
>JAZDOF010000168.1:0-15323 GCA_043799015.1 Pseudomonadota bacterium
GCCACTCACTTACGGGCGGGAAATTCCAATCTCAACGTGGCGCAGGCTTTCCAGCCTGCGAATTTTCTTAGTGCGATCTCGGCAGGCTGTAAAGCCTGACTCTCGCTGCTGCGGCCTGTGAAAACTCCCGTACGCATGCTATAGTCGTCCCGTGGGAAAAGAGGTGCCCGGCTCGGTAAACGCTATCTCGTCATCAATGCAGCGGGTTCGGGTTACCGGGCCCGGCGACGACCAATGAAGCGCCGTTCAAGATTCGTCCGATTATGCCGGCCATACGGCAGGCCTTGTCTCTTACATCCGAAACCGGAACAGAGGTGGAAAAATGATGGGTATTCTTGTTAGTTGGGCCATACTTACCATCGCCGTTATGGCCGTCTCCTACGTTCATCCCGGCGTCAAGGTGGAGAATTGGGGTACGGGGTTCGTGGCCGCAGCGGTCCTAGGGATCCTGAACGTGTTGTTGAAGCCCATACTCGTGTTTTTTGCCACACCGTTCATCTGGCTCACTTTGGGTCTGTTCACCCTGGTCATCAATGCCCTCTTGTTTTACCTCGTATCGAAGGTCGTCGAGGGCTTCCGAGTCCGGGACTTCCTATCGGCGCTGGGCGGGGCATTCCTTGTGAGCGTGGTTTCCTGGGGCTGCAACCTTTTGCTGCGGTAACGGGCCGGTATGTAGTGAACCATTGGGCCGGCGCTTAGTTCCCCGGGGCATTGGGGTCCGCAACAAGGACGACCTTGACAAGAAG
The DNA here is from genome assembly GCA_043799015.1 of Pseudomonadota bacterium. Taxonomy (GTDB): domain Bacteria; phylum Desulfobacterota; class Desulfomonilia; order Desulfomonilales; family Desulfomonilaceae; genus JAZDOF01. Next base: position 747 of record JAZDOF010000168.1, read on the forward strand.
CTTTTCGTTTCCCCTCATGACGGTTAGTTCGACCGCGGCGCCCACGTTCTTTTCCTGGATTACGCTCCTGTATTCATCGAAAGTCGGGGTGGGCACGCCGTCTACCGCGAGGATTATATCGCCGCCGACGACAATGGGACGCCCGCGGTATGTCCATACCACCCCGCGAGAGGTCCACAAAGTATGACCTCCCTTGAGGCCCGCTCTTTCCGCAGGGCTTCCGGGGACTATCTCCACGATGAGCACGCCGCTGACTTGGGGAAGCCCTATGCGCGTCCCCAATTGAGGGTCAAGGTCCATCCATGACTTAATTCCCAACCACGGATAGATGGCCCTGCCCCACTTAATGATCTCCGCGGACACTTTCTTTGCCCGGTTGATCGGAAGGGCCAAGCTTATCCCCATGAACCCGCCCGACTGAGTGAAAAGGGCCGTATTCACTCCGATGACCTCGCCCCTGGAATTGATCAAAGGCCCACCGCTGTTGCCCGGGTTTATGGCCGCGTCCGTCTGAATCATCCCCATCATGGTACGCTGGTCGATTGTAATGTCACGATTGAGTGCGCTGATGAATCCGGCCGTCACGGTGTGCTGAAAGCCGAATGGATTGCCGATCGCGATAGCCCTCTGGCCCACTGCCAGGTTTCCGGAATCCCCCAAAGGTGAAACCTTCATCTCGTCAAACGGGTCAACCTTGATGACGGCCAGGTCGCTCAAGGGATCACGTCCCACCAGCTTCGCGGCAAGCTTCCTCTCTCCTACGAAAGTCACCTCCAGATTTTGGGAGTCGGCCACCACATGGTTATTCGTCATGATATGACCCCGACGGTCGATCACGAATCCCGTTCCCTGACCCGTGCTGGGGGCCGGTTGCATCCAGAAGTTGAACGCCAATCGCCGGGCCGTGATGTTTACCACCGCAGGGCTGAGTCGGCTGTAAACGTCCATGACGACGGCTTCGCTGGAATCCAGGGGAGTGTATTCCACACGTCGGTCGGGTTCGGGAACCGGGATGGGAGTTGGAGGTACAAGCCGCTCAATTATCCACATTCCCGCAACTATCCCGGTGCCGAATATCACCAGCAGGGTAATCACGACCGGTAGCTTCCGGATGATGTTCATCGCATTAATCACCTATAGTAAAGGCACGGCCGGGTCCCGACAACCGGTATGACGCCGGCTATCGTCCGCCGGGCGCCACCATGTTGTGCAAGCCTCTTAGAAACCCCGCGGCCTCCGGCCAAAAGGACCGTGGGGGAGCACCATCCGAGGTCTCCGTTTCCGTTTGAGGCGGCGGTGGGCCATAGGCCGGGGCGGATTCTTCCTGGGTCATGTAGTCTCGGTACACCGTCATTTTTCCACGTTCATCCACTCTAAACGGTGCGTAACCGAGAGTCCGTCCATCCGAGTCCAGCACTCTCATGGAATCCGATTGGTAGCCGGGGTAAAAACCCCCGAGAAAAGGCTGCCGCTCAGAGAGGGTGTACGGGGAGGGACGACCCGATCCGAGACTCGCCGGAGTCGGCGTCTCGCCGTTGGGGATACCTTCGTCGCCGTTGGGACCCGGGCCGTAAGGTGACGGCAATGTGGATTGAGCCGTTTGCGGACCATATGGAGGGTAGTCGTTGGGTGGATAGCCGGCGTGTCCTTGAGGAAGGTACCCACCCGGCGGAGGCATCAACCCCGGTGGGTAGGGCGGCATTCCCGGCACATTATGATACTGCCCTCCGTATGGTGAATGCCCGCTATACGAATCTTGGGGTCCGTAGGAAGGCACGCCGCCGTCTCCAGGGGCCGAGGCATGGGTCACGGGCGAATCCGTCGGACACAAATGCTTTGCGGCAATTTGTCCCTCAAGGTCGGGGACGGCCTGCAGCAGATCGGCTAGGTTGCCCTTTTGCGCGCGTTCATTGTCCCAGAAAACGATCCCCGGAGGAACGGGCCAGCCGCCGACAGGCTCCTTCCGGAGGATATGGGCCGTGAAATCCATCCAAACCGGGAGAGCGGCCCGGTTGCCGTATTCTTTGGATCCGAGGGAAACCTTGGCGTCATATCCCATCCAAACTCCGGTGGTATATTGGGGATTGAAGCCCACAAACCACGCGTCGGTCGCATCATCCGTAGTCCCGGTTTTGCCCGCGATGTCTTTTCGTTTGAGCTTTGACGCTTCCGAAGCCGTACCGGATACACACGCATCGTGCAGCATGTCGATCATAAAGTAGGCCGTCTGGGGGCTCAGTACCCGTTCAGGTTCGGCCCTGCGCCATACCTTCAAAGGCCTGAAGGCAAGCGGCGGCGCTAGGACGGTCTTGAGCACCAATCCCATATCCTCGTCATCATCCCGAGAAGGGTCCCGGTGCCCGTCCGACGGCCGCCGCAGTTCCTCCTGATCTCCCGAATCCGACGTTTCCGCGTCCACTTCCGCGTCCGGGTGTTGGTCTCTTTGTTCGAGCCTGTCCTTCAACCATCTCGTGGCCGATTCTTCGTTGAGCGTCTCATCCGTAACGGCGATGGGCCGGGTAGTGTTGTCCTCCAAGACCCGCCCGAAACGGTCCACCACTTTCTTTACCAGTACGGGACGAACACGCGTTCCCAGATTGGGAAACACGGCATAGGCCGAGGTAAGTTCCAGGGGGGTGACTTCCGAAGAGCCCAAGCAAAGCGAAAGGTTTTTGCGAAGAGGTGATTCGATGCCCATGCGCCGTGCCATCTTGACCGTATCTTCAATTCCTACGTCCATGAGCAATTTGATCGTAGTTACGTTGCGAGACATCGACAGGCCTCGTCGAAGGGTGATGGGCCCAAGGAACCGCCTGTCGGAATTGCCGGGGACCCACTCCTGCTCCTTGGCATTCACTACGACCGCTATGGGTTCGTCCACGATGATCGAGTAAGGACTGTAGAGTCCCCATTCCAGCGCGGCCGCGTACACGAACGGTTTGAAAGCGCTCCCAGGCTGGCGCAATGCCTGAACGGCTCGGTTGAATCCCGATTGCTGCTCATCCATCCCGCCCACCAGGGCTTTGACATACCCGGTTCGATTCTCGATGCATACCAAGGCCCCTTGTATTGGGGGGGACCGCCGTTGACGGAGCACGGGCACGCGTTCCTCGATCCTTACCACGTCGAATTCCAACAAATCGTAGGTGCGATACGGGACCTCGCTCTCGAGCACCATACGGAATTGAAGATCTCCGGGCATACGCAGGGTGCAGTCGTGCATCAACGCGTCGGGATCATTCTTCTTACGCTTCTTTGGGCTGTGGTTTTCCATCACCACGGCCTTTATTGCGTCGCCGGGCTGAAGGGATTCATCAAGAGGTTTTCCCAGAAATGCCCGGGCTTCCTTGGGCTTGAGCCTCTCGACCAAGCCTCGGGAGCGTCCCTGTCTCTTTTCCCAGGCTAAAGCACCCTTTTGGAGCGCCTCGGACGCCTTCTTCTGGAGCGCGGGATCGCACGTGGTCCATACCTGGAGCCCTTCATTGTACAGTTGGTCTTCGCCGTATTTCTCCACTATGTAGCGCCTGACCTCCTCGGTGAAGTGAGGTGCTCTTTCGTGAGGCGACGGCAGGTTATCCCTGAATTTTGGGCTCTCCTGCGAGGCCTGATCGAACTGTTCCTGAGTTATGAAATTGTTACGGAGCATTGATCGAAGCACAAACGCTCTGCGCCCCAATGCCGCGTCCAGGTTCTTGTTGGGGGAGTACTTGGACGGACTTGCCGGCAGACCCGCCAGAAGGGCTGCTTCCGAAATGGCCAATTCAGCGGCGTTCTTTCCGAAATAGGTCATGGCGGCCGCCTCGATACCATAGGCCCCACTTCCCAGATAAATTTCGTTTAGGTACAACTCCAGTATTTCTTCCTTGGAAAGGGTCTTTTCCAGGCGAATGGCCAGAAGGGCCTCTCTGATTTTACGGGAGAGCTTTTTCTCACGCGTTAGGATGAAGTTCCTGGTAACCTGTTGAGTAATGGTGCTTGCGCCTTGCGCGTAGTCGGAAGCTTGCAGGTTCTTCAGCGCAGCCCTTATGATGCCGGGCCAATCCAGTCCTGTGTGGCTGAAAAACCTTGCATCCTCAGCGGCCAGGAAAGCATTGATTACGTGGGGCGGCAACGACTTTAAGGAAGCTGGAAAACGCTTTTCCTTATAATAAAGGCCGATTACCGATCCGTCCTCCGCGTAAAACGTGGAGACGGTTTTGGGGCGATAGGCTCGCAGATCCGGGATCTTTGGAAGGTCCTTCGAGAAATGGAAGTAAACGGCCAGCAGGCCACCCGCGCCCGCTGAGATCAGGCCGCACGCGATCAGTAGCGGAGCCCCGACCAGCAGCCACGGGATCAGACCTCCCATGAAATGCCTTCCCGTGCTTATGTGTTTGCGGTTGCCCAAAAAAACCTCTTTCGATGCGGTCGTACCCTCCGGCAAAGCAATTCAAGCGATTTTAGGGTATTATCGCGCATTCGTCAAGGGTGGGCCGGATAATGGCCGGTATTGGTCTTGACGCGGCTTTATGCTTCGATTAAGCTCGCCGTATCAAGAGCGGGCAGGAGATAACCGTGAGAATAGGTTATGGATTTGATGCCCACCGATTCGGCGAAGGGCGAAAACTGGTGCTCGGCGGGGTACACATAGACTTCCCAACCGGACTCGAAGGGCACTCCGATGCCGACGTGCTTACCCATGCCCGTATTGATGCCTTGCTCGGCGCAGCTTCTTTAGGGGATATCGGAATGCACTTTCCGGATACGGACCCGACTTACCGGGATGCATCCAGCATACATCTCCTGGAAACCGTATCAAAGGCTGTAGATGCACTTGGATTCGTCATAGAGAACATCGATACCACGGTGTTCGCCCAAGTCCCCAAGATAGGCCCGTATCGAGCTTCCATGGTGGAAAACCTGGCCAGAGCCGCTTCGATAGATGCCGACCTCGTCAACGTCAAAGCCACGACCACGGAAGGATTGGGGTTTATCGGGAGGGTCGAGGGAATTGCCGCGGCCGCGGTCGTACTGCTCAAGGAAAAACCAGCTTGAAGGCCCATTTGGAGGCCTGCGGAATGAGGATTGCCTATGGGGCTTAGGATATATAACACTTACACCAGGGGCAAGGAGTCGTTTGAACCCTTGGTGCCCGGTAAAGTAGGAATGTACGTGTGCGGAGTGACGGTTTACGACATGTGCCATATCGGTCATGCCCGTTCCATCGTTACTTTTGACGTGATGTACCGCTACCTTCGCCATCGCGGCTATGACGTTACGTATGTTCGTAATTTCACCGACGTCGACGACAAGATCATCAACCGGGCCGCCAAGGTCGGCGAAGACTGGAAAAGCTTGGCGGAAAGATATATTCGGGAATTTCACACCGATACCGACGCCCTCGGAGTGCTTCGCCCGAACATTGAACCCAAAGCCACCGAACACATCGACGACATCCTGTCCCTTATAGCCGACCTTATTGACCGAGGCTACGCATACGAAGCCGATGGGGACGTGATGTTCTCGGTGGAGAAATTTGACGGATACGGACGCCTTTCCGGGAAGAAGACCGATGAGCTGATTTCAGGGGCCCGGGTGGAGGTGGATGAGAAAAAGCGTAATCCCCTGGACTTTGCCCTCTGGAAAGCCGCAAAACCCGGCGAACCCTCCTGGCCCAGCCCTTGGGGACCGGGCCGGCCCGGATGGCACATAGAGTGCTCGGCCATGAGCATGAGATATTTGGGGGAATCCTTCGACATACACGGCGGGGGTGCCGACCTGGCGTTCCCTCACCACGAAAATGAGATTGCTCAGTCGTCCGCTGCAACCGGCAAGCCCTTCGCGAAATATTGGGTCCACAACGGTTTTGTAAACATACGATCCGAGAAGATGTCCAAATCGCTAGGGAATGTGCTTAATATAAGGGACGTCACGGCTGAGGTCCCGCGGGAAGTACTGCGGCTTTTTCTACTCTCGACCCATTACCGGAGCCCCCTGGATTACATCGAGAAGTCCGTCGAAGACGCGGGGGTGGGGCTCGAACGGCTATATTCCGCCTTGCACGTTCTGGATTCCCTGGTTCTCATGGGCGGGACTTCGAACAATGTCCCGATTGAACTCAAAGGACTTGCCGACAGGTTCACGGAGGCGATGGACGACGACTTCAATTCCCCCAAGGCCGTTGCGGTCCTGTTCGATGCGGCACGAGCGATTAACCGGCTTACGGAAGGCGGCAGACCGAAGAAGAAGGCTTTGCCGAAACCTGAGATCCTCACGGCCTCGCGTGCGCAAATCGTTGATTTCTCACGCGAGGTGCTCGGCATTCTCACCGAAGAGCCTGCAAACTATTTGACCGACATCCGTGTTAAGAAAGCGGCTGCACTCGGGATCAGCGCCGAAGATATCGAGGCATTAATCTCGGAACGGGGAGAGGCAAGGAAAAACAGGGATTTCCAGCGATCGGACCAAATCCGTGCCGATCTGGATCAAAAAGGCATAGTACTGGAAGACGGCCCCGACGGCACCTCGTGGAAGGTAAGATAGGGGAGTAGATGCTTACTTCGGCCCTCCCCGGAGGAGCTGACTCCAGATTCGAACGTTCCACAACACGCGCAAAGCAATGTAGCGAAATGTTCCGTTGTGTATGAAAAGATCAACTATTTCGAGTATGCGTGTCCAATGGAGCCAACTCTTGGCCAAAGCCTCTTGGAATAGTCCTATCCGCCGTTCGAGAGTCTCTCGGTTCGTCTGACCCGGGAGCTTGTATAGAGCCCGAGGTCTAGTGGCCTCAAGGGTTTGCACTTCCTCGTCGCCAACCAGTTCCGCCCACAAAGGACTGCCGGCGTGAAGCCACAGTCCCTCGCCGCCGACGGCGTGGGGCCTAACTTCTCGAACAAACTTCACGGTTTCCGCAAAATCCTCCTCCGTCTCGCCGGGCCCTCCGTGAACGAAAAACCCGAAAACCATCATGTGGGCTTTCTTGGCCCGTCGAACCGCGGCACCCAGATTCTTGCTCCTGGCGGGTTTTCCGAATCGCTTCAGTTGAGCGTCACTCCCGCTTTCTATTCCGACAAGGAAGAAGTCAAAACCGGCATCGTGCATAAGTCGAAACACGGGTTCCGTCAAATGGTGTATCGTTCCCTGAAACATGAATCTCATGCCCAGGTTGTTGTCCAGGATCAGTCGGCAAAGTTTTTCCAGCCTAGCAACGTCATGGGAGAAATTCTCATCCTGGAAGAATATCCATTTGATTCCTTGCGCTCGGAGTTCGAGGATTTCCTTGAACAGGTTCTCGGCGCTTCGGGTCCTGTAACTCCAATTGGGCATCAATTTGGAGCAAAAAACACAATGGTAAGGACACCCTCGCGACGAAACCACGTTTGCGGTCGGGGCATGCTCAGGCACCAGGAACCCCCCGAACTGGCTGTAGTATCCGGCGAAATCGAGAGCGGCCCGGTCAGGGAAGGGCAGCGAATCAAGGTCCTCCACCTGACGAGGCACACCACGAACCACCATGCCTTCGGCCCTGTAAGATAAACCGGCCAGTCCGTCGATGGGGTCGGAGTGCTGAAGCCGCTCGCAGAGTTCGCGGAAACTCTCGTCGCCTTCGCCTCTGATGACCATGTCCAACTCCCGCACTTCCTTGAGCAGGAGATGGTCATGGGAAGTCGGGTGATATCCCCCCATAACCGTCACTACGTCGGGCTTTGCCTGCTTAACGCGTCTTACCAATGAAATGGCGTCTTCGAAACACACATTGGTGGCTGAAACACCCATCACATCAGGTGACAGGGCGAGCACCCTCTCAACGGAGTCCGCTAGACTCAACCCCTCTCCGTATGCATCTACGATTCCGACTGAAGTGTCACGGAGGTGCTTGACTCCTCCGGCAATGTAGCCAATACTCAGTGGCGGCAAAGAACGGACGCCGTGCTTATCGTTAACGGATGGGGCGGTCGTCAAAACTATGTTCATAGGTGGTGCATCCGGTGGGAAAGGAATGGCCTTTCCCGGTGACGACGGGACAGGAAAAAAATTGCGGCTACGGGACTACCCCGTAGGCCATGTCGGTCCGGTCGGTTGAACCGGGTGTATGCCCCCAAGTTTCCACTGTTCTTGAGTTACGGCGCTTTGCGGGGCATCAGGAAAGCAGAATTCCCATAAGGCCTATTTGATTGTAGCGTAAACGACGAGATGGCGCAAGGAATTCAGCCGTGGGATAAAAATCCTAAACATATTAAGGAGTCCGACTTTGCCCGCCTCATTCGATGAAAACGTTCGCCGCGATGGATGAGGAATTAACGACGAAGACACAAAGGCACGAAGAAATCAAAGTCTAATGTTCTTCAGGCCTCTGCGGGGCCAAGCGCCCGCTTTCATTGACAGGCGGGTACGATCCGGAAGTCAATCGGTATTTGTCAATCATTTCAAATCTTCCTTCGTGCCTTCGTGGTTTGTTTTCCGGGGCCGGCAAGCCGGCGCTTACGGCAACGGCCATATACACCGGGATGAGTCTAGCCCCGTGGCCGCAAGGGTTCAAGGGGTTCAAATTGCTTCCGACGGTGAAAAGATGTATTATTCCATCGAGTATCGGAAGGAGATACCATTTCTTGGCCTTTACACCAGGCGAAAAAACCCCTCGTCGCGTCAGCTTCGACGACATCGGCGCCCTTCAGGCCCTCGTTGGAGAGTTGAGCAAGAATATTAAACACATCGAAAGAGTGCTGAACGTCGTAATCAGCGTCAAGGGAAACACTCTGAGCATATTCGGGGAAGCCCCATCGGACGAAACAGCCGAAAGACTCCTCAAGCAGATGTATCCTCTCGCGCGGGACGGGCACCCCATACAGGCCGTGGACATCGACCAAGGGATCCGTCTGCTTAGCGGGGACCCAAAGGCCAGGCTCAAGGACATGCTTAAGGATACGGTGTTCATATCGTCGAATAAAAGACCGATTACACCGAAAACCGTCAAGCAGAAGGAGTACGTCCAGGCCATGCGTACTCATGATATCGTTTTCGGGGTCGGTCCGGCCGGCACGGGTAAGACTTATCTGGCCATGGCCATGGCCGTATCCGCGCTGCAAAGGAAAGAAATAAGGCGGGTGATTCTGGCACGCCCCGCGGTGGAGGCGGGTGAAAAGCTCGGTTTTCTTCCCGGGGACCTGTACGAAAAGGTGAACCCCTATTTGCGTCCGCTTTACGATGCCCTCCATGACATGATCGAGTTTGAAAAGGTTTCACACATGATTCAACGCGGCGACATCGAAGTGGCGCCCCTGGCGTTCATGCGCGGAAGAACGCTTAACGACTCGTTCGTGATTCTGGACGAAGCCCAAAATACTACATCAGAACAGATGAGGATGTTTCTTACCCGACTCGGGTACTCCTCCAAGGCGTTAATTACCGGTGATATCACACAAATCGATCTTCCGGAGGGAATAACTTCCGGCTTGGTGGAGGCCCTGGAAATACTACAGGACATTGAGGGTATCGCGTCGGTGTTCTTCGACGAGCGCGACGTGGTTCGTCACCCTTTGGTACAGGACATCATCCGTGCCTATGAGAATAGATCCGGTACTACCATGGCACTTATCCGGAGACGAAGCTAGATGCCGGAACCGCCGGACAAGCCGAAGCTCAAGCCGAAGCCCCACAACGCCGTTTTGGTCAAGCGGCTCGAAAAACGGTTTCCCCGAATCGTGCCGGCCCTGTCCCAACCCAAAGGGCAAAGATGGGTGCTGATAACTCTGACTTCACTGATAGCCGCGTTCATTACCGCGCCCGAATCGTTTAAGCACTATGATCTTATGGTGGGGGAACCGGCCAAGGAGACCATTGTCTCGCCCAGGACCTTTAACGTCCGAGACGAGGAAGCGACGAACAAACGTCGTGACGAAGCCATGAAGTCCGTACCGCCCGTGTACGAGTTCGACGATGAGATGGTCAGGGACGTCCAGCACCGCATAAACAGGGCGTTCGACTTCATGGATGACTATCTGGCCCGTGAAGCCGACCAATCGGCCAAGGAAGAACAAGCTAAGAGGGGCGGATTGACCGAAGGAAAGGCGGACGCGACGGACGCTAAAACCTTCCGTCCCCTGGACGAGAAAGAGTTGCGAACTCGGTTCGAGAATTTGTTGGGAGCGGGGGTGTCGCCCTCCACATTTGCCATTCTCAAGTCCGCTCGGTTCAACATCGAAGTTCAACGGGAGTTGCGCGCCCTTGCCGAGCATGTTCTGGAGAAGGGTGTGGTTCCCAATCGTGACTCGGTTATGCGGGACGGCAAGAACGGGATTCTGTTGTGGTCGAAAAGCAAGGGTAAGTATGACGAGAAGCTTCGCGATCCCATATCGGTTTTCGACCTTAAGGAGGCATGGAGCTTCATTAACGTGGAAGAGAAGGACCCATCGAAAGAAACCGCCTTGTCTCGCGCTGTAAGACGATTGGCTACCGACCTGGTTAATGTCAACATGATGTACGATCGGGAACGTAGTGCCCTTATAAAACAAGAAGCCAAGGCCTCGGTTAAGGACGTGAGTTCGTCGGTGGCAAAAGGGGAGCCCATAGTCAAGAAAGGTGAGCCTGTAAACGAAGGTCACTTGAGAAAGTTGGAAGCCTTGCGCAAGGCCGATCCGGGGTACCGCCGCCATATCACCATCATCGGTTTTGCCTTGACCCTCATCCTTATTTTGAGACTCTCCCTGTATTTTGCCGAACACCATCTCGACCGTTCGTGGGATGCGACCGAAAACCTGCTGCTCATTTGCATATTGGTGTTGGGCACGGTAATCCTCGTAAAGAGCTTGGACGTGATGGGCCCTCGTATGTTCTACGGAGTGGAAGGACTGAATCGTCGGTCGCTCCTTTTTGCCGCGCCCGTGGCCGTTGCGCCCATGCTCATGTCTCTGATGGTGGACCCCCGCATCGCGTTCATTCTCGGGGCCGTCACCGCTCTGATCGCGACTTTGTCGGTGGACGGCGACACTTACCTGTTCTGTTTCTACTTTATCGGCGGCATTGTGGGTCTACACGGGGTTACCAACGTCACCGACCGCACGTCGATCCTACGAGCCGGCTTGGTGGTGGGACTGGCGAATATGGTGACGGGCATTGCCGTGAAAATGGCCCTTGGCGAGCTCACGAGTCCGGAGCAATGCTACGATGTGGCTCTGGGATTCATCGGCGGGGTGCTTTCCGGGATGCTGGTCCTGGGACTGGCGCCTCTTCTCGAACCGCTCGGTTACATCACGAACGTGCGTTTGGTGGAAATTGCCAGTCACAATCACCCGCTTCTTAGGGAGTTGGCCATGGCCGCGCCGGGAACGTACCACCACTCGCTGATGGTAGGACATCTCGCCGAGGCCGCTGTGGAACGAATCGGCGCCAATCCGCTCCTGGCACGGGTAGGCGGGTACTATCACGACATCGGGAAGATGTGCAAAGCTACCAAGCCTTCCTACTTCATCGAAAACCAACGGCGGGGATACAATCCGCATGACAAGCTGGAGCCGAGCATGAGCGCGCTCATCTTGGTCTCCCATGTAAAGCACGGCGTGGAAAGAGGCAAGGAACACAGGTTGGGGAAACCCATCCTGGAAATCATAAGGCAGCACCACGGCACCAATCTGATCAGGTTCTTTTACACGAAGGCATTGGCTAAGGCGGAGAAAACCCATTCCGCCGTAAGTGAAGAGAAGTACCGATACCCCGGGCCGTTACCCCAAACCAAGGAAGCCGCGGTCGTCATGCTGGCCGATGTGGTTGAAGCCGCATCCAGGACCCTTAGCGATCCAACCCCGGCCAGGATCCAAAAACACACACAGTCGATGGTCATGAGCGTATTCAACGAAGGCCAACTGGATCAATCCACCCTGACTTTGAAGGACCTTCACGCCATCACCAGGTCGTTCGTGCGCACCCTTCAAGGAATGCTCCACTATCGCATCGACTACCCCGCAGGCCACAGGCAGCAGGAAAAGACCAATGGAGATCCTCACAGACAACCGACAGACAAGGATAGAGTTCGACAGCCCCCTGCTGACGACGAGGGCGTCAAGGGTATTAGAAGACTTGGGTTGTAGCCCGTCGGCGATCCTTTCCCTCTCGATCGTGGACGCCGACGAAATGGCGGAGCTCAATCGGGTGTACAGAGGCAAGGACGGACCAACCAACGTACTATCCTTCGCACAGCACGAGGGACCGCCGGTAGGTCCGGAAACGGACCTTCTGGGGGATGTGGTGATATGCGCGGACAGGGCTCACGGCGATGCCGCGGAACTGGGGTACTCCGTGGATGAGATGATGGCATACCTCTTGATTCACGGCATACTGCACCTTGAGGGTTACACCCACGACCAGGCGATGGATTCGTCGGCGATGGCCGCCAAGGTGGAGGATATTTTCCAAAAGCTTGTACCCTGCTCGGAACCTTAACCAGCGATGCGTTCCCGTTCTTGGGACAACGAACCGGCAATCCGTGTCGAATCCGTCCCCGAGAGGGGGAGCATAGGCGTCAAAATAACGGTCCAATTTTCATGATATCATGTGGTTTATTCCACCGGCTCTTCCTTACAGCAAAGACCGACAGAGAAATCCCCCCCAACCCCCCTTTAGAAAAGGGGGGCAGGGGGGATTTTTTCTTCTACCTGTCGCCTTATTTTGACGCCTATGGAGGGGGGGAGCTCACCGGTCGTTCGGCCGGAAGGAAGATGTCGTGGAATAGGCCCATGAGGGGTCAGCGTGGACGTCCATCCCTTTACGGGGATTTTCAGCCGAACATCGGCAAAAAAAAACCCGCTCCTGACGGAGCGGGCGTTCCCTTGTCCCTGGGAGTGCTAGAAGAGGGAACTAATGAAGGCAAACGGCATGCCGATTACTTCCGCGGCAGTGGAAAGGAGATCCGAAGCGAGGTCGTCTTCCGGCTCACCTGCGACGGCGGCCATGGCTCCCACCGGTCTGGGGGCCAGTTTCACCGTTACGCCGTCACGCACGAATCTTTCGCTCATTGACGGCAATGCTACTCGGCGAAGCGGCTGCTCTTGTACGGCCCGTCGCGTGACCAACGGGGCATTTGCCGTGGGTGCGTAGCTGCCGGCAGGAATCGACCAAGCGCTCTGGGTGAGCGGCTTGACCTTCTGTATTTGCTTGGGGCCGGCCGCGGAGTGTTGGGGCTTCACCTTTACGGGCGGAGCGGAGGCAGGCTTGACCGCCTTGGGCTCGGCCGCGGCTTTTCTTTGCGGCGGTCCCACATAGTCCACACGGGGTTCGGGCGCGGGCCCCGGAGCTGCCTTGGGTTCGGTTTTCTCCGCGGTCTTCGGCGGAGGCGGTGAAAGCACCAAGTCCTTTTCCAGATCGAGATCCAGGTCCTCACCTCGGTCCTTAGCCTGGGCCAAGGCTTCGGACGAATCATCTCTGGGGGCTGCGTCGGGCGGAGGAGCCATCAGGCCCATCTTTCTTCCCCTGTCCGCAGATGCCGACTTTGACTTCGTATCGGCCAGGGCACGGCCTGCGGTTCTTTCAGGCACCGCGGCGTCCGACTCGATCTCTATTTCAGCGTTTTTCTTCGTAGTGGACTTAAACTCGGCCTTTACGAAAGTTCCGGGAGCTATTGCGAGGGGGTCCGCCCCCTGGACCTCTCCGGCTTTGGCCAACACCTCGAACGTTCCTGCGAAAACCCACGGTGCCGTCAGAAGCACGATGGCAGGTATTATGCAGAGTAGTCTTCCCATAAGAGGATCTCCTTTCGACGACTGTTCCCCGAGGGGCGCCGTTTTAGCGGGTTCTGTGACGGGGTGGGTCGCGTCACCCTCCTTCCCGATCATTGGGCGTGGCTATACCATACCAGAAACTCCACGTCAATCACAATGTTATACTCGGTTGTTAAAGTGATACATTAAATAGCCCGTGCGCTGTCCCAACCGAGAATGACGACCGGGTGGGTCGCAGCCTTTGTAATATACGGTTCTTAATGACCTTTCGAGTTTGCCGGCGGCCGGACCGGACCATCACCAAAACTCATATAGTGTCACGCGTTGAGAATTGCGGGAACCCTGAACGGTTGAGCAAATCGAAGCAAATAGTCGTATTTGCAAGGTTTATAACTGCTACGTTACCTTGGTTCCGCCGGGCCGGTTTTGCCGCAAAATTCAAGGAGCGTCACTATAGCTTTCAAACCGGCAGAACCCGAAGCTCCCCTCCCCTACTCCGCCCGTAAACTGCACAGGCGTTAGAAATGAAACAATATTGTATCCGGCTCACGCTTGCGGACAACGGTGAGTTTTCTTGATAATCACATCAGGCGGCGGTTAACGGGATTTTCCGCGCGTGATCACCTGCCCTGGGGGCCGGCTATTGACTTCCTACACGGATGACATAGAATAGAAATAGGCGAGTTTTGTACATGTGATCCGCCGAATGCGGAGCGGATCGTGGTTCGGCATTCCGGGCGGGGGTCCCAAGGGAGAAGCATATGGCCTTTAACAATGTACAGTCATGGTTGGAAGCGCACGAAATCATAGAATGCAAGGCTCTGAAGGGACGATGGACGCGTGAGACATGCCTGGAGATCTCACGTAGGGCAATCAAGGGCCCCCGCAG
>JAZDOF010000179.1:0-5294 GCA_043799015.1 Pseudomonadota bacterium
GGAATATAGGGCTCGCGCTGTCTCAAGAATGCGCGGGTCCGAATTATCCGGGCATTTGCACTTCCTCGTCATTTCATCACTCCTTTGCTTGATCAGCTATGTTGCCTCGTCGTTGCGTTTTTCATCGGCCCATTCCTTCTGACGGGCGGCCTCGATCCTGAAACACCATCAATGCAAAAGAACGTGCCGTCCGAACACGAACAGTGCATAGAGCAAAACGCTTGTTAGATTTGCGACCGTCACGATGAGTGCGGTGTACCCGAGTGATACCGGGCCTTCGAGTGTGCCACGACGATGCATTCGCGCGAAAATCAGTACATAGAGTACGCATTCAACCATTACCACCATCGTTTCCACGCACAACAGCACTACGCCATCCAGTCACCACGCGGGGGGTGCCCACTTCAGGTCGTCGAAGAACAGCACCGCGCACTGGGCAACTGGGTTGGTGATCAAATTCACCAGGAGGACCCAACCGAAGAGGCTTCCGGACGAACTGGCGCGCGACCGCAGCAATAGACGAACAGCCGCGTATTCAACCAATACGGTCACGCAAAGAGCTTCGGCCAGGATGGATTCAAGCATCCCCGGAAACCGAGCGACCTCCACATGGAAAGGCTCGGCCACCCCGTCGGCGTAACCTAGGCTTTCGCTTATCAGCAAAACCGTCATAGCCATACCGGCCACCCGAAAGATGCATCGCGCCTTCGGCATATTGGTACGGTAAAGGCCGTTCATGTTCATATGCTCCCCGATCCAGCGGGCACACAATAATTGGGGTTGGGGCCGTTGGCCCCGACAAACGATCGGCCAAACGTCTTTTCCAGCAGCGCGAGTTGACGTCCGTCAACTGCGCCTCCCCGGCTATGGGGGTCTACTTCATCCACGTCGGCCCAGAGAAATAGAATCTGTTCCGTTAGAGCGCCGCGCACGGCCGGGTCGTCGGCCGCTACGAACTGTTCAACCGCGGACCTTAAGCGGCCTGAGCCATCCCTGACGATCGCTTGATGGAGGTCGTAGACGTTGCCGGAGCCCCACAGCTCGGGGAGCGCTTCGATATCTTCAGGCACGTCCATCCAGTCGTTGGGAATGGTATAGGTGGTATCACGTTGAAAAACATATTCTCCCATCTGTTCCGAAGTGGCGTCACCGTCTTCAAAGCTTCCCACCCTGGTCTGTGTGTTGCCTTGCGAGTCCGTCGCGTTGGCAACCGTGGAATCAAGATTGACGGCGGTGATGCCAAGTTCGGTGAAGGTATGAAGCTCCTCCGGGCGCGAGTAACCGTCCCCATCCTCGTCCTGCCACACCCGAAGCTGCGCAAACACCGCATCGTTCGAGTCGATTTTACCATCCTGGTTGTCGTCCCACTCGGCCAATGCTTGATAGCCGTTGGCCGCGATGGTGCCGTCCTTCAAGATCGTTTGATCACCGAACAGTTCGCGACCGTCATTGATCATGCCGTCGCCGTTCCGGTCGAGCACGAGCAGACCGTCGTCAGCCGCCACCCAGCCGGTCGCCTCGGCGAAACCGTCGCCCTCGTGGTCGAAATATGCCCCGGCAGACACATCCGTCGTTTCGATTCCGTCGCCATCAAGGTCCAGGGCCAGCGGGTCTGGGCGGGGCGGCGGGATTATCGCCGCGAATGCGCCGTCGAAGAGCCCGCGCACGCGGTCCGGCCAGCCCTGCCACCAGGGACGGTCCGGGTAGACACGGATGCCGGAGTCCTCGGGGTCCAAGGGCGGGTCGCCAGGCTCGGGCGGCGGAAGCACCGGGAAATCCGGCGGCACCGCTGGCAGATCCTGCCAATTTGGATAGGGGTGACTGTCGCAATAGTCCTTCGCTGCGAGGGCAGCCTGCCAAAGAAAGGGGGCGAAGTGATTGACAGTAACGTAGACAGTAACGCCCGCGCCAAAGGAAATTACAAACGGGTGCATAAATAACCTCCTTCTTTGTTTTTGTATTTGCGCTCAACGAAGTAATATGGCCCGGTAGAGGCGGACCTTATCCCCGCTCGCCTCATTGGTTCCCGGACCTCCAGCGAGGATAAACCCCGCCCCGATAACTCCTTAACGGCAAAGGAATTATTTGCGTTTACTTGCGTCCCGTTGCAGTAGAACTCTACTTTCTTCTTTAGAAAGCGCATGAGTATAAGAGCGATTGATCGTCAGTCATGCGTTTCGCCCGGTGGGAGGCCGGTGCGCCGAAACGATGACGGCGTTAGGGAACAAAAAAATCGATAGCGTACGGTACGCCACTCAACAGTACCAAAACCAGTCCCCCACACATGTTGGCGGACCCTGCTATGATTATTGCTTTTTCACGATGTGTCTTCCCCCACTCCACAAAGCATGCACCCAGAACAAAAAATCTCCATGGCGCGCCGCGTCCCCAACCGGGGGCCAACGCTGAGAAAGGGATTAAAAACCCGACGACGCCAGACGCGACGCCGATCCAAACAGTCCGGTCAATTTGACCTTGCAATATCCTCACGACCAGCCAAATCGTGAATACCTCGAACCAGGGCATTACAATGACGTAAATTATGACGTCCAGATTCGTCCTACTTGGCGGAGGTCCCAACCATCCTTCGGCGCCCAGCCCAAACATGGTGATACCACCTATGATCTCAGGTAGCCAGGACACGACCCAGAGGCGTAACACACGCTTAGGTATCGATAGATCAGTGTCTGCCAACCATCGAAGATATTCATTCATCTCGACTCCTGTAGGCGGCGGTAAAGGGCTGCATCTGTGACGGCCCTTCGCCCTGCCGGGAAACTCGCTGCGTGCTGCAAAGCAGCTTTTCGTCGGGGAGGTCCACTTTCAATCATCTTCGTCCTAAGGGTTCTCGTCATCATGCACGAGGTCCTCTCCGGAGCCGCAGCCAAAAAGGTAATCATCGTTTCCGTCGTGCTCGTCCGGGACACCTAATGACGCGCCGCCGCAGATGCAATCCAAGCCCTCGGGAACGCCCGAGCCAGCGCTCACGTGCCCGCCGGCAGCTCGTCCGCAGACAGGTTGCGGGAGGCCGACGACGGGACCGGCACGCCACACCCCCGCCTCAATTCTGCCGCGACAGCGCGCCCCAGTCCGAGCACGGGCTCAATCCAGTGATACTGCATTTCTTCGCCGGCGGAGAGGCATTCGGCTATGACTTGCGCGGAAACTTGTGCCCTCGTGCCGATCCTTGCATCCCTGACGTTCTGCTCGTTACCGGTCGACAAGGCTGTTACCCTGAAATTTACGGTGTATCCGGGCAGGCCGTTTACGAGCACAACCGATACATCGTTGGTTTCGACCCGGATGTCGTTTTGTACGATGCTTAGCCGTGCTATGGAACCGTCCGGCGCGGCTGTTTGGGATGCGTTGCCGTGCAGCTTCGACCATCCGCGGTCACGACCTTTGAAGTTGAAAACGCATGCGTGAAAGTACCTGCACAGGCACTCGAATGCTTCCTTCGACATGCCCGACACGGCAAGGCCATAGATAGTGCCTCGGCCGGGCGATGCGTCATCTTCATCGTCCTCAAAAAAGACCACGGCACGCTCGTCGGCGGGTCCGAGAGCCCCGGGCTTCTCCAATGTACTCCTCAACACCGGCAGGTTGTCTGCGGAAGCAGGAGAGAAATCGTCCACAGTCTCGGACGGGGGCAGACAACCGACGACGGATTCCGCATTCAGAACCGCGCACGTAAGATCGAGAAGCGCGGCGCGTTCCTGCTCGGAACGGCACCAAAACGAAGGGTGCCCATTCTCGTCTTCCCACGTGATGTTGTCCGGGAACCCGGTGACGTAAGGGGTGACCCACATCAGCTTTTGATCCATGACGACTCCTTTCCATGGCCGCTGACGGTACGGCCGGTATGACCACGATTCCGCTCTACGTCTCATTCCGTCGACTCCCGGCGGATCTTCGGCCCGTCGTCCATCGAAGGGCGCTCCGCCTCCCGACTCCGCTTGACAAACTGCTCAACGGCCAAATTGACCAACGCACCCAGGTCGGTACCCATGGCGTGCAAATCGGCCAAGTTTCCCTCGCTCAGCACAGGCTTTAGGGCATTGATCTGTGTGGGCGACAATTCGTTCTTACTCTGCTCCGCCTCCGTCCCTAACTCCTCATCTCGGATCATCTTGTAGGCCTTGTTGATTGTCAGCTTATCGTTCCTTACGGATTCTTGGATCTCAGGCCAACCGTCCCGGCGGATTCTACGTATCTTGTCAACCTTCCTGTAATTGCAGCCGATGAGCCTTGCCGTTTCTCGGGCCGACGAGGAACATCCCTGATCATCTGTGCCACGTGGCATTTTTGATTTTGCCTCCTCACTCCGTCGATCTCCACCGCGGGCAAGGAGCTTGTCGTATTTTTCGCACATCCGATAAAGGGCGGCATCGGTGGTGACCCTTCGCTTCGTTTGTAAACTCACCGCGTGTTGCAAGGCCCCAATTTCGTTGGTGAATTCCACGACCACAAAGGGTAATTGCGCGATGCTCGCGTCAAGCGCAGCCAGCCTCCGCGTATGGCCGTCGATGAGTACGGGTTCTTCCTGGCCCGGCCATGTACCCAAGACGATCGGGTGCGATGTGAAGAAGCCGTTGACCCGCATGCTCTCGGTAATGGCTTCCCGCAGCCCCTGCTCCACCGGGAGCATATCCACAAAATGGGGGTGGGTTTTGACCGCCTTCGGGTCCATGAACTTCATTGGGCCGCGGGTCACTTCAGGGACTTCGGACGTCCCGCGGTTTTCCCCTTCGACCGCGGGGCCTACATCGAGCGCGTTGTCATAGGCGTCCCGCCCGCTGTCCCGATGTCCGGCGGACGTCTGGGTCTTTCGCTGCCTTGGTGTAGTACGGGCCGTGGTAGTCGTGTTGTTGGTGTCTGACGTCAATGCTCCCTCCGCAACCCGGTGTCACAAAGGCCTCGTTCTCTCGTCCGTCCCGCTTCTTGAGGCCTCTGTGAGCAGTCTGTCCGAGGGAAATTTTGGCAGCGTGGCGAACGTGCGGTCAAGTCCTTTTGTTAACCAAAATCCACGGTCACTTTTGTTGCACTGCCCGTGTGGGCCTTCGGTAGGCCCATTGTTCGGGTCCGCGACGGGCGTTTGTCTCGAAAACGGAACACGGTGTCACGTACCATTGAAGCGTATATGCTTCCCTCCGATTTGGGCCCTCTTTCCGACCGAGCTTTCCCCACGGGCTCCTTTCAGCCTTCTCATGCATCATGGCCACGCTCCCTGTTGCCGTATTACCCCGTGTCGCACAGGCAAACCGTCTTCCTGCGGGCTTCAAGAAATGTCTCGT
>JAZDOF010000189.1:0-4124 GCA_043799015.1 Pseudomonadota bacterium
AGTCACGCTGAATACCTTCTTCGTCGGCCGGGTTTCCTGTCCTACGCGTTCATGTTGGATCAGGCCGTCCTTTTCAAGGCCCGAAAGCAAGGCGTAAACGTGGCTTTTCCGTAGGGTCCAAATCTCGCCCAATCGTTCGTCCAGTTCCCGACAGAGGTCATAGCCGTGGAAAGGCGAACGTCTCAAGATGCCCAAGATGGGGAAGTCAGCGGGGTTACGCTGTTCCTTGACCAGATTCATGTGCGCACCGAATATTCACAACATGACTAATTGGTATCACGCCCTCGCATCGAATGTCAACGGACGAAGTCGATTATTGTCCGGTCGGCACATCATGGGTCAAGGGCATCGGGCTTCCCGTCGCGGCGTACTAAGGTGCGACGTGACCTCCGCCGGCCGAATCGGTACATGGTTTGGACTCCCGTGAAGGGACATAAGGTGAGCCGTGCCTCCTCCTTCAAGCAGAGATCGCGGCGAACGCCGTCCTCCCCACGGTCCATATGCGCACCAAGCACGACTTGAATGTACATTCCGGGCTGCAATAACTCTTGATAGCCTATAGTCGCGTCTGGTATAAAGGTACTTTTATGGGTAGGCGGTTTGACGACAACCGCACGGCTGAGGCTAAGAACAGCATGGGACAGCCGGATTAGTACCTTCCGTAATTTTACCCCGGAAGATTTGGCGTCCGGTCGTCACATCGGATCCCGGCTTCCCAGGCCGATCCCGATTCACGCGCCGCGTTTGGGGGAAGGGGCGCAGGCTTCCCCGGACGGCACATCCGACAAGCAGAGGTTCTCGGAGATGATTTCATGAAAAAGAACGACGACCGTAAGTCTGCGGAAAAATTGTTTCTCAGTGAGAAGGGTCGGATCACGAACAAGGAACTCGCAGTGAAGCTGGGCGTTCATCCTGCGACCGTAGCAAGATGGAAAAAGATCGACGAATGGGACCTCAAATTGGTCCAATCGGTGGTTTCCCATGAGGAAGAATGGCAGGAGGAGACCGACGATTCCTATGCGGTGGACAGGCGCCACCTAAAGGCCCTCAATGATCGGATCGACACCTATCTCCAACGAAGAGATCTGGTTCCCTCGGAGATCACGCAATTGGCTCAAGCCAAACACTACATAATGAGCTGTATGGAGCTTATCTACGATAACGTCCGGTATCCCGTGATGGATGACATAGATCATGGGGAAGAGGACTTCGAATGATATCCTTATCAAAGGAGCGCCTATGATTGAGATGAGATTTCACGGCAGAGGCGGTCAGGGGGCGGTGACCTCGGCTGAGCTGGTGGCCCAGGCCGCCATCCGTACGGGGAAATACGCCACCGCGTTTCCCAGTTTTGGACCGGAGCGTCGTGGAGCACCGGTAGTTGCTTTTGCAAGAGTTGCCGACGAACCTATACGCATACGGGCCAAGGTTTACCATCCCGACGTGGTGATAGTGCTGGACCCCTCCTTGGTTGAGATAGTCAATCCGCTCGAGGGTCTCGGCGAGGGGGGCATACTTGTCCTCAATACCACGCAGGATCCGGAGACCGTGGCAAAATCACTCGCTTTCAAGGGGAAGCTGGCTGTGGTGGATGCGACCCGCATTGCCCGGGAGGTGATAGGGCTCCCTATCACCAATACCACTATGGTGGGGGCACTGGTAAAGGGAGCCGGCCTCCTTTCCGTAGAAGCCCTCGAGGAGCCTTTCAAGAAGAGGTTCGGCAAGCTGGCCGCAAGGAATATCGAGGCCATGAAGCGTGCCTGGGAAGAAACCCGGGTGGTATGACCCGGGGCCCGTGCGGTTCGTTTCGGCGGCCTGTGTGCGGGCCAAGAGCATCCCGAGGATGTATGGGGCTCCGGCCACGCTTGACTTTCGCCGGACGGCTTCAGCAAAACACGGAGAACTTGTGGAACATTGAGATTAGTGCTTTCCGGCTCAGGCCGGATGGAGGACAGCGTGACTAAGCCAATGGATCAGATAGCCTGGCAGGAAATAGAGCCGGGCGGGATCATCACGGAACCGGGCAACGCCGGGAGCTACCATACCGGCACTTGGCGTTCCCAGAGACCCTTGTGCGATCAGGATAAATGCATTCGATGCTCTCGATGTTATATTATGTGTCCGGACGCGGCAATATCTCAGGACTATGAGAATAACTGCGTAGTCTGGAACTTCAATTACTGTAAGGGATGCGGGATATGCGCATTTGAATGTCCCGTAAAAGCTATCGGGATGGTTGAGGAGGGTAAGTAATGGGTGAAAGAATCGGTATTGAAGTGTCCATTGCCGCCGCCGAAGCGGTGGCTCTTTGTGACGCCGATGTGATCGCCGCGTACCCGATCACTCCTCAAACTCACGTGGTTGAACATCTGGCGGAAATAGTGGCCGACGGGCACCTGGACGCGGAGTTTGTTCCGGTTGAATCGGAGCATTCCGCCATGAGCGTATGCTGCGGTTCGGCCGCGGCCGGTGCACGGACTTTTACGTCAACGGCGGCGCAGGGCTTGGCCCTCATGGCGGAGATCGTTTACATTGCCTCGTCCATGAGGCTTCCCATCGTAATGCTGCTTGCCAACAGGGCGTTGAGCGCGCCGCTTTCGATATGGAACGATCACTCGGACGTGATGATGGTGCGCGATTCGGGGTGGATTCAGGTATTCTGCGAAAACGGTCAGGACGTGTACGACCACATGTTCTACGCGTTTCGCGTCGCCGAAGACCCCCGGGTAAGCCTCCCCGTGATCGTTAACGTGGACGGATTCATCCTTACCCACGTTATCGAGCCCATAGAGTTCTGGACCAAGGACATGGCCAAGGGATATCTCCCGCCGTTCAAGCCCCTGAACACGCTCCATCCGGACAAGCCGAATACAATGGGCGCGTTCGGAATGCCCGAGATCTACGCGGAGCAGAAAATGGCCCATGATCAGGCCCTGATCAATTCCAAGCCCGTCCTGATGCAGGCATGGGAGGAATTGAAGCGGACCACGGGCCGTTCGTACGCACCGGTGGAACTATACCGCACGGAAGGCGCGGAGACCCTTATCCTTGCCATGGGTTCGGTCTGCGAGACGGCTTCCCAAGCGGTGGACGACATGCGGAGCCAAGGGGACAAGGTGGGCCTGGTGAAGATAAAGCTGTGGCGGCCTTTCCCGCTTCTCGAGGTCCGTCAGGCCCTGTCGGGAGCAAAGCATGTGGTGGTGCTGGACCGCGCCCTGGCGCCCGGTGCCGTGACGTCCCCGGTGACCACCGAAATCCGTGCCGCCATGTACCACGAGACTCAACGCCCCAAGATTGATTGCGTGATAGCCGGATTGGGGGGCAGAGACGTGACGCCGCTGGACGTGGCCGGCATGGTGGAATTGGCTCGAAAAGAATCCGACACGGAATACCACATCTACGGCGTGCGTGGATAGGCGCCGCAACTACGGGAGAATCCCATGGCCGAAGACCCTAAGAAGAAGATACTAAAACCGGTAAAGAATTTTTCATCGGAGGAACTCATATCATCGGGCCACCGGGCCTGCCAGGGCTGCGCCGAAGTTCTCGCGGTCCGTCACGTTCTTAAAGCAATCGGACCCGACATGGTTATGGCCATGGCCACCGGTTGCATGGAAATCATATCGTCACCTTATCCCTTCACGTCCTGGAAAGTCCCCTGGATCCACGTCGCTTTCGAGAACGCGGCAGCGGTGGCTTCAGGCGTCGAGGCCGGACTGAAGGTGCTGCGACGCAAGGGACGCATACCCGACAGGGAGGTGACCATCGTGGCCATGGGGGGCGACGGGGGCACCACCGACATCGGCTTCCAGGCCCTTTCCGGTATGTTTGAACGCGGCCACAAGCTGATTTACGTCTGCGTGGACAATGAAGCCTACATGAATACCGGCATCCAAAGGTCGTCCTCCACTCCTTTCGGCGCCTCGACGACGACATCCCCGGCAGGCAAAGTACGACCGTCGGGTCAGAACACGAACAAGAAAGACATGGCGGCCATAGCCGCGGCCCACAACATTCCGTATACGGCCACGGCCTGTCCCACGTTCTATGCGGACCTCATCAAGAAAGTTCAACGAGCAAAGGAAGTTGATGGGCCTGCTTACATCCACGTACTTTCGGTTTGT
>JAZDOF010000215.1:0-2606 GCA_043799015.1 Pseudomonadota bacterium
CTATCTCGGATTCGGATATCTTTTCCACGTCCTCGATCATGATAACGGCGTCAAATCCGTCGGGCATGGGGTCGCCGGTGTCGATCGCAATGGCCTGTGCCTGGACCGATAGCCGTTTCGGCCTCGTCTCTGCGGCGCCGAAGGTATCGATGAACTTAACGGCATAACCATCCATTGCCGCGGAATGGTAAAAGGGAGAAGAGATCTTCGCGATCACCGCCTCCGAGGTCACACGCCCGAGCGCCTCGCCGACGGGGATACGCTCACCCGCAAGCGGCCCGCCGATATGCGCGGCCTTCAGCGCGTCGTTGTATTTCCGGATCGCATCGGCAAGCGGCAGGTTGTCGAGATATTTTTTTTGTTTGAAAGACATCGTCGTCTTTTGCTTTACGTTACAAACAGTATAAACCGGCTTCCATCGTTACTTCTTAAAAATGAGCTGCAGATTAGGATGAACTTAGGTGACGTTGATACTCGGCCTGCTTTATGATTACAACATCTCATTTCATTGCTGCTACCGTTGCGATGCGTGCAATGCGGATATATGCCGGAAATCTCTTGACGTTGTTTCCCCTCGTCAACAAAAAAGGCATGGTAACCAACTTTGGTCATACCATGCCTTTCGGCTTAGCGGGCTTTCCTTGTCTTGCCTGCCCACGTCCGGTGAAAGCGGTCCTGGACAATAATGGTGAGCCCTGGCCACTCCTTTTCCTTCGTGAGGCGCATCATCTCCATGACTTTTTCGTGAATTCTTCGGCGGTTCGGTTGTTTCAGGCGCACTATCAGTACTCCCGAATGAGTTTCATTGCGGTTCTGCGCGAATCCTTTGTCCGTCGTGATCAAGAGACGTTGCTCATTTTGGCAGAAAATCCAAAGGTCCGCATCAGACTTGCCCTCGCTCTCGGTGCCGCGAATGTCCTTTACGTCGTGACCGTGCTCGCGCAAGCCACGAACGGTCATTGCGGGGATATTCTCATCGACAAGGATTTTCATACAAGGGCTTCGTCGGGGATGACCTGTTCTTCGGTGAGTTCCGCAGCATAATCAAGGCAGGCCAAGATATCTTCGCTCGTAAGCGGCGGGTACTCCTGCAGCAGTTCTTCGGCGGTGTCGCCGTTCGCCAGCATGTGTAAAATCTGATGAACAGGAATCCGGGTTCCTTTGATGCACGCCTGCCCATGGCACACTATTGGATCAATTGATATCCGTCCGGTCATGTTTATCACTCTCCCTTCCGCACTTTCCGCCTGCATTGAAACGGCCCCAGTCCACCATGAATTCAACGAACTCCTTTCGTCGCTTGGAACCGGCGTATCACGATAACGGTAGTCTAACACAAGGGAAATACTCATTCAAGCATATTGTGTGAGTCGTGTAAATGTCGGGAGCACGGCGCTCAAAACAACCTCACTTCCACCTCTTCTCCCGTTTCTATCCCAATAGTGTTCACCGGCACCACCACCGTGCCCACGGCTTTGACGAGCGTGCTGATAAGCCCTGACGCGCCGAACACAGGACGCGCCCAGAGCTGGTCATCCTTATTCTCAAGCATCACGCGCACATGGTCCTCGCGTCCGGGACCTGATGAAATACTCCGGGCAAGCCTCGCTTTCACCGTCCGGCAGGGGGATATACCTTCGAGCGCGGGATGAGGCACTTCGCCGGTGAGACGGATGAGAACGGGTTTCACGAAGAGTTCAAAGCAGATACTGACCGCGGCGGGATGGCCCGGCAGGCCGAATACCGGGATTTGGCCGTTCGGCCCCTTCACCAAACCAACAACGAGGGGCTTCCCCGGTTTGATGGATACTCCATGAACCAGCACACCCGGCTTGCCCGTATCATTGATGACCTTTGCGGTCAGGTCCGCTGTGCCGACCGAACTGCCGCCGGTCATCAGAATAAGGGCGCAGTCCTTGATCGCCGCGTCAAGCGTCTCCCGCAGCCGGGCGTATTCATCGGGAATGATGCCCTTCTTGACCGGAACGCCGCCTGACAGGGAAATCAGGCCTTCCAAATTATAAGAATTGCTGTCACGGATCCGGCCGGGTCCGGGGACACTGTCCGCGGGAACAATTTCATTCCCCGTGGATATGATCGCGACTTTCGGTTTCTTGAAAACGCTGATGCGGGTGATGCCGACTCCGGCAAGGGCCGCCATGTCCTGAGGCCGTATCCGGTGGCCTCGGTCGAGGATAACCTCGCCTTTTTTGATATCGTCGCCGGTCTGTATCACATTCTCGAGCGGGGCGACCGGCTTCACCACTTCAAGGTGTATCGCATCAACAGGCTGGGTCTGCTCAAACATCACCACGGCATCTGCTCCCGGAGGAAGCGCGCCGCCGGTGGCGATCTTCATGGCTTCGCCCTTGCCGATGCCGCGTTCCGGCATGGACCCCATGAGGATATCTCCGACAACAGTGAGTAAAGCCGGACGCGATTCAGCGGCGCCGAACGTGTCCGCGCTTCTGACCGCATATCCGTCCATGGTGGAGCGGTCGAAATCAGGCAGATTCGCGGGAGACCTTATTTCCAGGGCAAGGATACGGCCGAGGGAGAAACTAAGAGAGACGTCTTCAACAGAGAGGCGGGGAACGACAAGCTGT
>JAZDOF010000238.1:0-4582 GCA_043799015.1 Pseudomonadota bacterium
GCAGCTTGGACAGCCTCATGAGGCTCTTACGGAGTTGCCGTTCATCGCCTCCGGGAAGGTCGGTCCGGCCGACCCCTTGAGCGAACACCACGTCTCCGGCGACCACGAGCTTGTATCTCGGCCAATACAAGCCAAGGCTCCCGGGGGAGTGGCCCGGCAACACAAGTACCTCGAATTCGTGGCGCCCAATGGTTAGGTTGCCGTCCACCAGAGAGAAATCCATCTTAAAATCAGTCGCTTCCATGCCATGTTGAGCAAATAGCGGACGGCCCGCATCTTCCAGGAACTTCTCTTCCAGTTCGCTCATGGCCGACATCACGCCGTCTTTCTTGTTAAGCGCGCTGAGCCCCTCCATATGGTCCGGGTGGGAATGCGTGCATATGACCAGCTTGATGCGCTCCGGGTCGAACCCGTCCCCCCGCATTCGGCGAAATAGTCCGTCCATGTGCTCTAAATGCCCCGGATCTATGAGCAACGGAATTTTTCCGTCTATGACGACGGTGTTACAGTTGTTCCGCTTTGGGTCCTGCCAAAAATACAGGTATATTTGATCGGTAACCTTCATGAATCACTCGCTTTCATCGCTTTGAAGTATTTCAGACGCTGCACCGTGGCATTCCCTGCATACAAGGCGTCCTTTTTTTTCGACCATTTTCGCGGCAACGACCGACTCGCCGCATTGAGCACATGGAAGAGTTGAAACGACGACGGCTTCCGGAGGAACCGCAACTGTTACTTCCTTTATATCGAAGTGTTCTTTGGGGTCCCCGTACACCAGATCGTCAATCTTTCGCCGGCGCAACTCCTTGAGGCGGGCGGCCTCAACCTCGTCCAGGGTTCCCAAACGGCCCTTTTCCGCAAGGGCGGAACGCTCCTCGCCTTCCGGGTTTTGCCGAAGAACTTGGGCCACCCGAACCGCCTTCCCGTTTTTCCTGTTGATAAAGGTGAAGACCTGCTTGCCCCAGTCTCGAAAAATGAGGTTGCCTTTGCCGAAGGTACATCCCAACACTGCCTGAATCGCGTCGACCGCGCAGGAATCGTTCTCCACGATTGCCACGATCTCTTCATCTTCCGCGCGCACTTCCGCTTCCAGACGCCGGCGGGCGATCACGGCCGCTGCATATCCCATGGCCAAGCCGGGGCAAAGGTGGCCGTGAAAGCGAATACATTCCTTGAAATCGGCAGGATAATCCGATGAACTCATCGCGCTGCCCCATTGGTGCGGCCCTGGTCCGCCGAACACCTTTCCCCGATGGGCGAGGCCTCGACGATTTCCGTTAGATGCTTGAGTATGCGTGCGGTGGCTCCCCATATGTCGTAGTCCCGCCATCTGTAGGAGACTATCTCGATCGGCTTACCGTTAAAGGTCAGAACCCGTTCGGTCATCCGCCGCGGGTCGAAAAAGACCTCCATCGGAACGCTCAGCAACTCGTCAATCTCCCGATCACTGGCATTGAACGGGTACGGGTAGGGTATGACGCCTACGAAGGGCGCGACCAGGAAGCTCGTAGCTACCGTGTAGAAATCATCGAGCTCGCCTATGACCTGCACATGCTCCGGTTTGATGCCCACTTCCTCCGACGTCTCTCGAAGAGCACAGTACAGCAGACTTGGATCAGTGTGGTCCATCTTACCGCCGGGGAAAGATATCTCTCCCTTGTGGTGTTCTACTTGATCCGACCTCTTGGTGAGCAGGACGTGAAGCTCACCCGATATGCGATGCATGGGAATCAGGACGGCCGCAACGGTCAGGCCGTTTCGGGGAAGCGTTCGCTTGGGACGCTCCCGAAGTACCTTTCCTAATTCACTCTCGAAACAAGGGGTCATCCAAGGGGCTGATTCATTCATTTACATTAGCTCCCACAGGCGTCAGCCCGGGTCCGTGACTTATGGGCAAATCTCTCCATTGCCCTGGAAAGCCTTTGGGAAAAGGTCAAACACCGGACCGGAGTCCAAAGGCGGTTGGGTTCATGCGGAGCACTCACAGCCGGAGAAGCGTCCCTAAAGCACTCCCTTTTCAGGAGCCTAGTGCTCGGGCCGTCGGCGGTCGCCCTCGTATTCGCACAGGTCACGCGGACGATGCATGTTCGTTTGTGAAGCCATCCACCGGTCGGGCGAGAAGCGGGGCGGGCTAGTCGGGGGCAATCGTAACCGTTCGCTGATCGTGCAACTCCCAGTCCCAGTCAAGCTCCCACACCATTACGACGCCATCCGTCGAAGAACTGATCAAGAAACGACCATTCGTCGCGAATTGGGTGTCCGTAATTTCCCGGCTATGGCCTTTGAAATCGCGCAAGCATTTCCCGGCATCCACGTCCCAAATCCTCAAGGTGCAGTCATAGCCCCCCGTGACCAAGAAATTCTTGTCCGGAGAAAAGGCTACCGTTTTCACGCCGGTTTTGTCCACGTCCAATTCCCTAACTGCCGCTCCCTTCCTCACGTCCCATATTCTTACGGTGCCGTCCATGGAGCCGGTGGCGAACCATTCCCCACAGGCGGAAACCCGGAGAGCGTTGATTCTATCCTTATGTCCCCGCAATTCGCGAAGTTGGCGCCCCGAAGCCGTTTCCCACATCCTGGCGACACCGTCGAAGCCGGCGGAGAGTATCAGGTCAGTGCCTCCCACGAACGCGACCGCGCTCACCTTATCGCTGTGTCCCTTCAGCGTCTTTAGAAGGGTGGCGTCCGCGAGGGCCCAAAGCTTGACCGTCCCGTCCCACGAGGCCGAAGCTACGGTGGTACCATCCGGCGAATAGGCTACCGAACTGACGCTGTCGGTGTGGCCCTTGAACACTCCAATGTTTCGCCCGGAATTAAGATCCCAAAGGCGCAAAGTCCTGTCATCCCCGCCGGAGACGGCTTCACGACCGTTAGGAGCGTACGAAAGGGCCGCTACAAGGTTGGTATGGCCTTTGTAGGTCTTCAAGCACTCGCCGGTTTTGGCACTCCACATTCGGAGAACATGATCCGCTTGCGCGGTCATGAAATTGATCGCGGACGAAGAAAAGCACACGCTCATGACCCCTGACGGGGTCTCGAGGGTTTTGCGGTTCCACCCGCCGTTAAGACCCGTGCGTCTACCGTAATCCTTTAATTTGTAGATGAGATCGAGGGCGGTCTCGGAACGCTCGAACCCAGGCACCGACTGTGCTCGTCTGATCTGCTCGTAAGCTCGGGCGAACGCGTTTTTTTTCAAGGCCTTGAGTCCGCGCTCGAGTCTGGTCTTGAACTGGTTTTCCAGCATCATCTGTTTTGTAACTGATTGGATCTTCGCCAGGGCGAATCCGGGAACCATGGATCGTCCTCGTACATCCCAGACATGTACCAAAGTGTCGCGGCTTCCCGCCAACAAACAGTGTCCGTTCCCCGTGAACATGAGACATGTGGTGTCGCTTTCACCCGTGAACAGGGTTCGAACCACGGTGCCGGTCGACGTGTCCCAGAGCTTTATCCCGGATCTCGCGTCGTAGCTGGCGGCCAGGTTACCGTTCGGGCTCAGCGCGACTCCCACGACATGATCTTGATGGACGCGGCTGGAGACCAGCTTCTTACCGGTGATGCCATCCCAGATGAATACTTCCTTGTCCCTGCCGCCTGTAATGATTTTGGCCCCGTCCGGCGTTGCCTGCAAGGTGTTGATGATTTCCGAATGGTCCTTATCAAATGCGAGCGTTATCCCCTCGGCGGGAGTGACCCGTTTTACGACCCGATCCCTTGCCGCCACGAAAATCACCGGTGAAGAGTCGACCGGGAACACCACGTCGGCAGCGTTATGGGGAGGCACCTTATACGTGGCGGCCGCTTTGAAGTTCTCGGTGTCCCATAGTCTTGCAGTGCCGTTCCCCTCTACGGTGATTATGTATGCTCCGTCAGGGGAGAACCCCAGCGCGGTAACAGGACCTTCGTGCGCAAGCAAGTTCCCCACGAAACGACCGGTTTCGAGATGCAGAATCTTGGCTGGAACCCCGGTCTTTGCTGCTCCTATGGCTACGAATTTCTCGTCCGGTGAGACGCGGAGCAACGCGGCCGGTTCCCCTGTAAGGTTTACGCCCTTTATTTCCTGACCGGTCCGCGCGTCCCAAGTCTTGAGCGATCTGTCACGTGCAGCGGTTATGAACAACTGTGACCTGGGGAACGCCGCAACTGCCGTAAGCCAACCCTTGTGTCCCCGAAGCTCCATGACCTCTTTCCGGCTCGGGCACCTGAAAGAGTCGGCAAACCACTGTGAACGTTTACCGTAGAACTCACACGACTTGGGCAATGTCTTCATCCGGACGTGCGCTTCCTTCTTCCGACCCTCTCTCACCATCGCGCCGATCAACCAAGCTACCGCTTCGTCATCGGTGGGAAACACCTCCAAGTGTCGCTGTAAAACCTCAATGACCGCTGCGTCCTTTCCCGTTCCCGCAAGCGCCGCAGCGTAGGGCTTCAGCCACATGTCCGTGGACCCCTCCGATTCAACCGCCTTCTCGAAAGCAGGGACCGCTTTCTCGTTTTCCCCGAGGGCCAGGAGCACCCTGCCCAGCAGATATGAACCTCGATCCGCGTACTCCGGGGTCTTCGCTACTTCCTCCATTTTCAG
>JAZDOF010000243.1:0-2601 GCA_043799015.1 Pseudomonadota bacterium
CTCGCGGCCTCGGGAAGAAGAGAAATATATATAGGACACTTAGGCATGAGGTCTGCTATGAATCGCTTATCCTTCACGCTCAGATAATCCGCCTTGGGAAAATCCATGTCGAAGAAGTGACGTCCCAACGCCTCCCAGAAAGGCGAACGTCCTTCCAGGTCCACCACTCCGCGCATTTCGGCGATAACTAAAGGCTCGAACCTTTCGGCATACTCCGTCATGAACAAGAAACGAAAGAGCGACAGCAGGCGACCGTTGCCGTGCTTTCGCCGGCCGGGAGCCAGAAAAAGGCCCCCGATCTCGCAAGGCCCGCTGTGCTGCGAGACCAGGTGGAGGATGCCGACCTCCTTACGTATGCCCAAGGTCTTTGATTCGTGCACGCAATCTTCGATCCTATACGCGTAGAACGGCTCGAATCCGCCGACCTTCGAGACGATACAGCTTGTCCCCACCACCTTTTCCTCTTCAAGCTCTTCCATCACGAACATGTAGAGCTCTCCGCCGGGCCGAAAAGGGGGAAACTGAAAGGCCGCCTCCGACTGAGCTACGCGCCTTATAAGGATTTCACGGTCTTTCGGCAGTGAAGTCAAACCGAAGCCGGCCAAATCGGCCAGATCCAGGAGATGATCGAGATCCGATCTCCTAACCGGACGAATGACAACCATGAGACGCTCCTTATGTTTCTCGAGCTACATACTTCAAGGACCGTTCCAGGACTTCCATGACTTCGTCTATGTGATCATACGTCAGAACCGGTGTGGGCAGTAGAAATCTTACCCGCGTCGGTGCGGACCCACAAGAGAAAGCTATGACACCTTCCCTGAACAAAGTGTGGATGAGAGCCTTGACCTTTTCCGCGTCTCCGTCGAACGGAGTGAAAGCCACCATGCCGCCGATGCCGTACGGTCCCTTTACCAGGCCCGGGTTCCTGGAGGAAACGTCCTCGAGCCGCTCTACCACGTGGGCGTGGAGTGATGCGTTTCGGCCTTCGGGGCCGAACAATCCGCTGCTCATCATCACGGATATCATTGCGCGGGCCGCGAAAATCGACGCGGTCGCACCCGTGAAGGTCTGGCTGAGCAACCCAGCGGAAGGCTTCAGCTCGCCCTTGAACAGGGTTGCGCACACCTGGGTCACCTTTCCCACAGTGACGATGTCAACAAAACGGTCCAGGCCGAAATGCCGAAAGGCGAACGGCTCGGTCGTGCGTCCGAAGGTTTGGACTTCGTCCAAAACTATCGGTACACCGGCATCCTCGAGCACCTCCATAAGCTCGACGAAGAAGTCGCGGGTTCCCACATTGAATCCTCCTTCGCCCTGAACAAGCTCGAAAAACATACCCGCGTATCGTCCGGGATATCTGGACAAGTATCGCTTGAGTCGATCCGTCGACGCGTGCCTGCTCTCGTCCGGCAGAGACGGGTCGAAAAACGGTATGTAATCAACCGGTATCAGGCACGGCAGACCCTCGCGGTAAGCGGGTTTGTCCGTAACCTGGGACAAGACCATGGTCCGCCCTGCAAAACATCCTTCGAATGCAAGAACCCGTTCCGCCGTCGGCTTCTTGTGAAACAACAACTTCAACGCGTTTTCATTGGCCATCGCACCGCTGGTACAAAGAAAGCAGTGCTTCAGTTCGGCGCCGCCTGCATCGGCGGTATCGAGCAGGATCTTTGCAAGGCCGTGACTTTCCAGGTTCTGTTGCAGGTTTCCCTGCATGATCGTGTCGCGCAGGGCCGCGTCAAGCGCGGCATCAACGGCTAGAGGGTGAGAGTGCCCCCAATGATGTACCCCGATGCCTGAAATAAAGTCGTACTTGACACTTCCATCCGCCAATTCAACCAGGGGGCCCCGGCCGAAACCGCTTCCCAGGTAAGGGTAGAACAGCGGGCCGCCCCTGAGTTCCCCGAACGAGGTTACGAGCTCCTCGTACGTGGTCTGCAATCCGGGCTCAGGCCCTCGAATACCCCTTATTTCGGCTTGATGGTCCGCAAGGGCTTCCAGAATCAACCGTCGGGCCTCCAATACTCGGGGATCTGCCCGAAAGGCATCGGCCAAAAGATGGCTCATTATTGTAGACTCCTATGAATGTGAGCGGCTTCCATGAGCACCGCGGCCGTCAGTTTCGCCCGCTCCACAAGACTGTCCAAATGCATGAATTCCTCCTCGCTGTGAATGTTGGCGCCGCGAACGCCGAGGGAATCCACGACGGGCAGGCCCTTGGAAGCAAGTATGTTTCCGTCGCTTGCGCCTCCGCCGGCCTTCCACTCAAGGGTCATGCCGAGTTCCAGACCGCAACGGCTTACATGGTCCATCAAGGACCGGGTTCTTTGATCAAGGGTTTTGGGCGGCCTACGGCTCATGGGGTGGAGGTTCACGGAGATCCCGTCTCTCCGGTTCCCCTTTTTGATAAGACTTGCCAAGTTGCTCTCCACCACGGCCTCGTCCTGCGAATCGCCGGTACGGACGTTGAATCGGCACAGGGCAAAGTCCGGGACCACGTTCAGCGGTCCCCCTCCGGTCACCTCCGCGACATTTATGGTTATGCCCGGGTACGGACCATGATCGGCATTCAGTTCGACTATGAATTCCGCAAGGGCA
>JAZDOF010000276.1:0-2443 GCA_043799015.1 Pseudomonadota bacterium
CAAACATCTACAGCGATTTTGCCGAGGGGTTGCCCGACGTGGTCGACTTGCTCGCTACCGCCGGTGAGCGCCTTTTCATGCCCTCCATTGTCTTGGGTGAAATCAAGTATGGGTTCATGAAAGGCAGCTGGCGGGAGATCAACGAGAACAAGCTCCATCAGATCCTCAGCCGGCTCAACATTGAGATTGTGACCGTTGACGCGCATGTCGCCGGGAAGTATGCCGTCATATACACCTCCCTCGTGAAAAAGGGCAGGAAGATCCCCATCAACGATGTCTGGATCGCGGCGTGCTGTATGGAAACAGGAGCGACCTTGCTCACAAGAGACAAACACTTCGAAGCAGTTGACCAGATCGAATCCATTATCCTCACGAGCCGCGTCTTTAACCCATGACGAGTTTCGCCCGATGTGTTCCTCTTTATGGTTGACACGGCGTCGTTCGAGGGTGACGGGCGCAGGGGAAATACGAAAAGAACGTCTCGGAGCCGTCCCGTTTCGTATGGTAGATCCACAATCTCCATCGGCTCAAACGCCGGGTCGAGCTGTCACGGGAACGAGGCGATTGCGGCCATGATCTTCCGCCAATCCCGTAGGGGCACGGCGTTCAGTGCCCACGGAACAATCAGTACCCTGTACCATAGTCACGGGCCTTGAAATTGGTGGAGTCTTAAACCCGGGCGTTATAGTACCTCCTTTCTCCCCATCCCCCATCCCCAAACCCCATAATCAAGGATGGGGAAGGGGCCAACTCCGACGCCGCGTCACACCGAATGGGAATCCGAAACCACCCGGGGTGTTACTGGAACATCCTGACGGTTGATCTTCATCAGTGATCTTTTGTCGGTTTGTTGGGGTGTACCGGAGAGGCATGTGATATACTTGTTTCCATAAGAGGGGGTGCACATCCATGCCGACACGTACAGTCACTTTGAAGATGATCTTGGGAAAAAGGGACGAGACGGCGGAAATCCGGCGGGCTCTCTGGACCACTCACAAGGAAATCAATAACGCGGTTGAACAGATTCAACGGACTCTCCTCTTGTGTCGGGGTGCCTCATACCGAACCGTCGGTCCTGACGGATTGGAGGTGGAGGTGCCCGAGGGCGATGTCGTTGAGGGGGCTTTGAATATGGCCCGCCGGGCACAGAAGCGTAACGGAAAGGCCGGCACGGCAGGCGACGAAGAGGTGCTTGTTGCGCTACGTCAGTTGTATGAGAAACTGGTACCTTCATGTATCGATGGAGAGAAAGGCGATGCACAGGCCTCGAATGCTTGGGTCAGCCCCTTGATGGATCCCGAAAGTGAAGGAGGCCTATCCGTCATTGACAAGGTTATTGACCCGCCTCCGAAATGGATTGAGATGAGGAATGCCGAGGAAAGCGGTTGGGAGAAAGCCTCGGAAGAATGGTCGAGGACTGAGGAATGCAGGAGACTTCAGTCCGTACCCGGTCGCAAGCCGGGGTGGATCACAAGGTTGAATTCGGGACAACCCTGGCAAGCAGCATTCATACAAGATCAGGACAAGAAACGGAAGGAGGTGCAAGGCGGGAGTGCATCATTTATTAAGCAGATGAAAGACCGCGGACTGTTACCGTTGATGCGGCCGACAATCAGAAGACTTCTGTCCCCGGAAAGTAGCGGAGTGGCCGTATGGGACCGTCTCGCCATGCGGCTAGCGGTTGCCCATTTGCTGTCCTGGGAAAGTTGGAACCATTCAACGAAGAAGGCGCATGATGAGGCAAAAGAAAAGGTCGCAACTCTCCGTGAACAATACAAAGAATACGATGAACAGTTTAAGAATCTTCGCGAATACGAAGCAGGCCGGCACGCCGAACTCAAGCAGGTGGCATTCGCTGATGATGAAAACCCTTTCCGAATAGGTCCACGGGGCATAAGGGCATGGGAGCGAGTTCGAGAGGAGTGGTCACGAAAGGGAGACTCGTATGAGGCCCGACGAAAGATCCTCACCGATCTTCAAACCAAGCTTCGCGGCAAGTTCGGCGACCCGGATCAGTTCCTTTGGCTGGCTGAGGACGGCCGAGAGCATCTGTGGCAGGATGCCGATATCTTGACCCCATTGGTCAAGCTCAACGTCGCGGAACGAATACTCACGAAACGGAAGCCTTACGCGCTGATGACCTTTGCCGAAGAGCGTCTTCACCCGCGGTGGGTCATGTTTGAAGCCCCCGGCGGCAGCAATTTACGGAATTACAAACTGGAAGAGAGGAACGGCGAGATTCTGTTGTCACTGCCCTTGCTTCTGGAAGACGGCATCGGGGGGGTGTCAGAGAAAGAGTACACTATGCGACTCGCTCCCAGCGGACAAGTCTCGCATGTGAGAATCGTGCCTATGGAGTTCAGGAGCAACGGCAGCACGAAAAGGGTCACGTTCGTTACATACCGTTCCTCTCATCAGGAGTTCGAAAGCCTTCTCAAGGGCG
>JAZDOF010000300.1:0-7126 GCA_043799015.1 Pseudomonadota bacterium
GGTGAATCAGGACCCTTACGGTGAAGGGTGGCTGGTGGATGTGCAACCGGAGGACCCGGGGGCGATGGAAGACCTAATGAGCGGAGCAGCATACGTGGATATGCTGCTGGAGACGGAATAGATGCGTTACCTCCCCCACACCCCGGAAGAAATAGGCGCTATGCTTGAAGCCATAGGGGTTCCGAGCCTGGATGACCTGTTCGGCGCGATCCCCTTGGAGTGTCGCCGCACGAGGGAGCTTGATCTGCCGGGCCCCTTGACCGAGTGGGAACTCGCGGATGAGATCGGTAACGCAGCCGGCCGGATGGCCGTCCCGCCCGAGTATGTCTCCTTTGTCGGCGCAGGTCGCTACGAACATTTCATCCCCCAGTCGATCGCATACCTTCTGGGTCGTTCGGAGTTCACCACCGCATATACGCCGTATCAGCCTGAAATGAGTCAGGGGACTCTCCAAGCCATATTCGAGTATCAAACTCTGATTTGCAGACTATTCGGCATGGAAGCCGCCAACGCTTCCCTTTACGACGGCGGCTCGGCCCTTGCCGAGGCCATGCTGATGGCGATCAGGGTTACCCGCCGTGAAAGGGTTGCCGTGTCGCGAGCCGTTCATCCTTTGTATCGTCGGGTCGCGGCGACTTACCTGCAAGCCGCGGGATATGAAATAATCGAGCTGCCCTATGATAGGCACGGTGGTACCGACATGTCTTCCGTGGCCGACATGGAGGGACTTGCGGCCGTCGCAATTCAGTCCCCCAATTTTTTCGGATGCATTGAGGACCTTGGAACCGGGGCGGCCCTGGCGCATGAAAAGGGCGCTCTCTTCGTGACGGCCTTTTCTGAGCCCTTGGCCTATGGTCTCTTGAAAAATCCCGGCAGTCAGGGTGCCGATATCGTTTGCGGCGAGGGCGGGAGCTTCGGAATTCCAAAGTCTTTCGGGGGACCGGGCCTGGGAATATTCTCAACCTTGATGAAATACGTGCGTAGCATGCCGGGACGTCTCGTGGGGCGAACCACGGACCTTGACGGAAGGCCGGGCTTCGTGCTTACCCTTGCCACCCGAGAACAACATATACGACGTGAGAAAGCCACCTCCAACATTTGCACCAACAGCAGCCTGTGCGCTCTTACCGCTGCCATGTATTTGGCTTCCGTGGGAGGAACGGGTCTTAGGGAGTTGGCCCGTTTGAACCGTGACAAGGCTGAGTATCTGAAACGGAGACTGGCCGGAGCCGGGTTCAAGATCCCCTTCGGAAGGGCTACATTCAATGAATTCATAGTGGATTTCGGCCCCGATTTCGAGTCCAAGCACAAAGAACTTATGGATAAGAAGATGGTGGCCGGGCTTCACCTTGAGACCTATTATCCGGAGCTTGCCGGACATTATCTGCTGTGCGTCACTGAGACGCGAACAAGGGCCCGGATGGACGCGCTGCTTACGGAGATCGTGAAATGAACCCGTTGCCGGGTACGACCGGCCTGGTATTCAACGAACCCCTGCTTTGGGAGAGAGGAAGAAGAGGGCGTTCCGGTATGAGCATCCCCACGCGGGATGTGGAGGCCGCGCCTTTGGACGACTTCCCGGTGGGCGAGGCGCCGGACCTTCCGGACCTAAGCGAGATAGACGTAGTACGCCACTATACCAGGCTGTCGCAATGGAATTTCGGTGTGGACTCGGGCATGTACCCGTTGGGTTCCTGCACCATGAAGTATAACCCCAAGATAAACGACAAGCTTGCCGCTGTTCCGGGCTTCGCCGGCGCTCATCCTCTTATGCCGGCCGCGCTGTCCCAGGGCGCCCTCGGATTGATGTTCAATTTGGAGCGCCTCCTTGCGGAAATCACCGGAATGCCGGCAGTTTCGCTTCAGCCCGCGGCCGGGGCCCAGGGAGAGCTGTGCGGAATGCTCGTTATCCAGGCCTGCCATAGGGCTCGGAAAAGGCTGCGGACCAAAATCATAGTCCCGGATACGGCCCACGGGACCAACCCGGCCAGCGCGGCATTGTGCGGTTACGGCATTGTAAAGGTGAGCTCCGATGAAAACGGCGTGCTCACTGCGGCTGCGGTCGCCGAAGTCATGGATGAAGAAACCGCGGGCATTATGGTCACTAACCCCAACACGCTGGGGCTGTTCGAAGAGCATATCATGGAAGTCGCGGACGTCGTTCACCGCCGGGGCGGGTTGGTCTATTGCGACGGGGCGAACATGAACGCGCTCATGGGCATTGCGGATGTGAGCCGAATGGGTGTGGACATTCTGCACCTGAACCTGCACAAGACGTTCTCCGCTCCCCACGGGGGAGGCGGGCCCGGAGCGGGGCCGGTATGCGTTACGGAAGACCTGGCTCGCTTCTTACCCGTTCCGCGAGTCGTTAAGTCGGAGGGGATGTACGCTCTTTGCGAGGATTTCCCGGATTCCATCGGAAAACTGCACGCGTTTTACGGGAATTTCGGCGTTATTGTGAGGGCCTACGCGTACATACTGAGCATGGGACCTGCGCTTAAGACTGCAACCCAATTAGCGGTTCTGAATGCAAACTATGTTAAGGAAATGCTCAGAAACACCCTTCATCCGGCCTATGACCGTCCGTGCATGCACGAGTGCGTCTTTTCGGACAAGTCGTTTAAGGAACTGAAGGTCACCACGCTGGACCTGGTGAAGCGACTCATGGATTACGGGTTCCACCCTCCGACCGTCTATTTTCCTTTGGTGGTGAGCGGGGCCATCATGGTTGAGCCTACGGAGACGGAATCAAAACAGGAGCTTGACCAACTGGTCGAGGCCGTGAAGGAAATAGTCCGAGAAGCGGCCGAAGATCCGAATACCTTGAAAGATGCCCCCAGAAACACCAAGGTTCGGCGACTGGATGAAACCACTGCCGCACGGCATCCATGCTTGACGGGGTGACGGCAGCCGGGTAGGCCGGGTCTTGTGGTGCGTCAATGAAGGCCGCCTCAGTGATTGGTCGGATTAGCGGTCGTGCCTCGCACTCATAGACACGCCGCGCACACATAAACGAGGGGTTGATGAACCCGAGCAAGAAACCGATATGCGCCCGTTGCGGGCAACCGATCGAGAGTTTGGACGATTTGGTTCTGCGCGGGCTGAACTATTGCGTCCATCCTCTTCACGAAGCGTGCTGGGACCGAGCAAAGTCCCAGGTGATCTATAGGCTGTCGTTGAACATGAGAGGAAGCGGTTTCTGGGTTTTTCTGGCCGCGGTGAATGCTCTTCTGTTGATGTGTCTTTTCTTGTTTCCAACATCTTGGACGGACCTACGATGGTTTTTTCCGTTGTTCAACGTGCCTCAACTCATCTTCCGCGCCCTTGCGTTTTTTGAGTACGAAGTGCCTCTGCGATCTTAAACCGGCCCTTGCTCCGGCTCGAGTGAGCTTGAAAAGTAGAACAGGAGACCGGAAAGACGTTTCAGGATTACCCTTACCCTTACGTTTACGCCGCCTTCTGAAAATGCTTTGTACCTACGGCCGACGTTTGACCGCGTGTTCGATGCGGCTGCAAAAGGAATGAGGTTCCAATAAACCCGTATGAAACCGAAAGATTTGCGGAAAACTGCCATGAATGGGACCCGTAAAACCGTAAGGCACGATTCTCGACCGACGAAAAGGGCGACAGGGATCGAGGTCTTTCGATCCGCGACCCGACGTCGGTCCATGTGACGGTAGGCTTAACCATGAAGCAGGAGCTTTGCGAAGACGGACATATGGAGCATTGCTTCTTCCTGCCTTGCTCCCGATCCCCCGCGGACTTTTTCGGATGGCTCGAAAGCGAAGCCCAGGCGATCATCGATGAATGGGTCGACCGGCTTTCTCTTATGTCGCCATCATACCGCAAACGTCCGCGAACGGAGCTGTACGGGACGGTTGCCGAAGCGTTTAACGCAAATCTCGAGTTTCTTTCATCAGGAGGACTGTCACGTATCCAGCGGTTCATTGACTTCATTACCGAAAAGCGCCTGGAGACCGGTTTTCCCCTTTCCGACGTTCAAAAGGCTTTTGAGTTGTTCAGGTTCGTGGTTATACGAAGGCTTCGCGAGCAACGACGATTCAGGTTATTGGCCGAGTCCGTGGAACCGATCAACTCATGCCTTTCCTATACCATCCATCGGTTCTCCGACCATTTCCAGCAAATGCACGAGAAGTCCATACAGGCCCACGCGCGTAATCTGGAAGACGAAATAGCCGCCCGCACCGCGGAGCTTGCAGACAGCGAGAGGCGGTACAAGACTCTTGTTGAAGAGATCAACGACGGCTATTTCGTCATCAGGAACAAGCTGATAATATTTGCGAATCCGGCGTTCTGCCGCATGCACGGCACCAAAGTGGAGGACACCCTCGGGGAGTCGTTCCTTATGTTCGTGGCCCCGGAGTATCGCGAACGGGTCCATGAGGCCTATCTCGAAGCATGTGCGGGCAGACCCGCAGCCGAGACCATTCAATACAACCGGCTCGGCTGCCCTCCCGAAAATGCGGCCACCGAGATTAGGGCGAGAATTGTGGATGTCGGTCATGGTCCCATGACCATCGGGACGTGCAGGGACATAAGCGAACGTGTGGCCATGGAGCGCAAGGTCCGTGAAAACGAGCGTATGGCATACATAGGTCACCTGACGGCGTCCCTTTCCCACGAAATCCGGAACCCGCTTTCCTCGATCAAGATGAATTTGCAAATCCTCAGCCGCAAGCTTGAGTTGGCCGGTTTCGACCAGCGCCGCCTGGAAATAACCGTCCGGGAGGTGTCAAGGTTGGAGAGCATCCTTCGACAGCTTCTGGACACGGCCAGGCCGGTGAGTGCCGAATTGAGGCCTACGGACGTTTGTGAGCTTGTTCGGAGTTGTGTGGAGCTTATGGAGCCCAAAGCATCCGAGAACGGTCTGGAGATCGTACAGAGATATCCCAAGACCCCCCTGCGTTGGAAACTGGACTCGGAAAGATTACAGCAGGCACTTGTGAATCTGATACTAAACGGCATTGAAGCGGCGCCCGAGGGAACCCACATCACGGTGTTCGCAAGGTCGGTTCATTTCGACGGCAACCGGTACCTAAAACTGGGAGTCAAAGACAACGGACCGGGTGTTTCTCCGGAAATGATGCCGCAGTTGTTTGTTCCCTTCTCTACGGACAAGGTCTATGGGACGGGCCTTGGGTTGAGCAACGTCAAAAAGATCGTAGAGGCGCACGATGGGACGGTGGAAGTGCGCACACGAAAAGGACGAGGCACCACTATGACTATGAGGTTGCCATGGATAAGGTGAACAAGGTGCTCGTCATTGACGACGACACTTCGATTCGCGAGTCCTTGGAGATGTTTCTTCGAGAAAAAGGGCTCGACGTCGAAACCGCGGAAACCGGTTCGCTGGGTCTGGCCGCGTGTCTCAGATCGGACCCCCAAGTAGTCATCTTAGACATCCGATTGCCCGACGTATGCGGACTGGACGTACTGCGAAGGATCATGGTCGACCGGCCTGATACCAAAGTCATGATGATTACAGCATACCACGACATGGACACCACCATTGAAGCCATGCGCAGCGGGGCCTACGACTACGTCCATAAACCCCTCGACGTGGATGAAATCGATCATGCGGTGGCCAAAAGCCTTCGCGTATCCAAGGCATCCCTTTCCTGTCTTAGTCTCCTGGGGGACGACAAGGAAGAAGTGCGCGGCAAACGCATTGTGGGCAGTACTCCGTCCATGCGTTCCATATTCAAATCCATAGGATTGCTTACCTGCAACCGGGCTTCGGTACTCATAGAAGGAGAAACCGGTACGGGAAAGGAACTTATCGCCCGAGTGATTCACGAGTCCTGCCCTTGGCACGATCAGCCCTTTGTAACGGTGGACTGCACCACGCTCGTAGAAAACCTTCTGGAAACCGAGCTCTTCGGACACAGAAAAGGGGCGTTTACCGGTGCCGTGGAATCTCGGCAGGGTAGGTTGGAGCTTGCCGGGTTGGGCACCATTTTCCTTGACGAGGTGGGTGACCTACCGCTGAATCTACAAGCCAAGTTCCTCCGTTTTCTAGAATCGAGGGAGTTCGTTAGGGTGGGTGGGAGCCGACCCCGCCGATGCGAGGCCCGGATTGTCGCAGCGACCAACAGAGGATTGCAGGACATGGTTCAGCATGGGCTTTTCAGGAAAGACCTTTTCTTTCGTCTCAGGGTTGCGACCATTCACGTTCCTCCGCTTCGCGATAGAATAGCGGATTTGGTCGAACTTGCGCGTTTCTTCCTGGCCAAGATCAACCAGGAATTGGGAACAAGCGTTGTCCGAGTCGAAAGCTCCGCGATGGAAATTCTCAAAGCCCATCGCTGGCCGGGAAACATAAGGGAGTTGAAAAACGTTCTCACCAAGGCCGTGCTGGAATCCAGGGGGAGCGTGCTTGTCACGGAAGCCGTTGAATCGGCCCTTACAGGATCGTCCACGGATCTCCTCAGACCCAGTGAACTGCGCTCTTTAGACGAAGTTGAAAAAGAACATATACTTGCCACCATCGCACAATCAGGTGGAAACCTGTCCGCGGCCGCGAGGGCGCTGAGGATTTCAAGGCCGACCCTGCGAAAGAGGCTCAAACAGTTTCAGGTTCACATGTGATACCTTGCGCGCTGCCGCCCGTTTCAAGGCGTCCCTGGAAAGTATCGTGAGCCGGCGGCGGTATTAGGGGAGTTGCGCGACGTTTTCCCTCAGTGGATTGGACGGGAAGCAGCAGCCGGAACCTATTCCCAATATGTGCTCGTAGCGTAAAGGATCCGAGAAGTACACTCCACAGACGTAACGATTTCCACTCCACTCCAGAGCGGGGCATGGGGCCTTGTAGTGACCGTAGATCATGGACCCGAGCCTGCAAATGGTATTCCGGCAGCAGTACCCGCATCCGACGCATTCGCGCGATTCGCTCAACGTCTTTCTACCTCTTTATTGTCGCCAATCGAAAAAATCACATGATAACCGATAAATAACCCCATACTAGCATGCTGGGACATGTTCATGAGCAGCAAATACCGCATTGGCACACTTGGCCGATACATGTGCGATACTCCATCGAACTTCATATACTGATATTTGACATTGACTTTTTGACACAAATCCTTTATATTACAAACAATGTATC
>JAZDOF010000955.1:0-2883 GCA_043799015.1 Pseudomonadota bacterium
GATGAATGGCAGAAACGAGCCTTCGAGGCATTTGATAGAGGTCAGCAAGAGGTTAAAGAATTCACGGAGATATCAAAAGAACCCTACCTTCGCCTGATGAGACCTCACCCCTTTGAAAAGGGATGCCTAAAATGTCATGCGAAAACGGGTTTCAAAGAAGGGGACATTTTGGGGGGAGTGGAAGTCTCGTTACCCCTCATGCCTTTCCAGCGCCATGAGCATCAACAGATAGCGACGTTGGTCCAGTCATACGGTGCGGTCTTTGTCATCGGTTTTGTGGGCCTCGTCATCGGCAGACGAAAACTCGAACGCGGGGAAGCGGCTCGGAATGCGGCCGAGCAGTCTCTGATGGCGAGTGAGGAGCGGTATCGTGAACTCGTCGAAATATCGAACGATATTGTGTATAGGACCGACGCCGGAGGAGTCTTCACCTTTGTAAATAGAGTCGCCTCCAGGATCACGGGCTATTCCGAG
The DNA here is from genome assembly GCA_043799015.1 of Pseudomonadota bacterium. Classification (GTDB taxonomy): domain Bacteria; phylum Desulfobacterota; class Desulfomonilia; order Desulfomonilales; family Desulfomonilaceae; genus JAZDOF01. The sequence continues at coordinate 475 of JAZDOF010000955.1, forward strand.
GACGAACTCGTCGGGCTCCACTTCGCGGACCTCATTCCACCCGAGTACCGGGAAGAAGCCGCAAAATTCTATGCAAGGCAATTCATCAAGAAGATCCCGAGTACGTACTATGAATTCCCTTTACTGACCAAGACGGGAGAAACGGTGTGGGTCGGCCAGAATGTCCAATTGCGTACAAAGGACAACGAGATTGTCGGATTCCAGGCCATTGCAAGGGATATCACCAGACCTAGGGCTGCGGAGAAGGCTCTCCGGGAGGAGGAGCATAAGCTCCGCACGATGATGGAAGGGATGGATGAGGGGGTTGTGGTCGCGGCCGCCGACGGCACGGTGACTGAGGTCAACCGGTGGTTCCTCCGCAAAGTCGGTCTAAGGCGGGAGGATGTGGTCAACAAGGACATGTGGGGCTTCCACCCTCAGTCGGAGAAGACGGAAGCCATTCGACGGATGGCGGCTGCGTACGAGGCAGGAGAAACACTAGAGCCGAAAGTGGTCAACCGGGACCTCCTCGGCATGCATGTGTCTCTGCGAGTTCAGCCCATATTCGAGGACGACCGGTTCAAAGGGATGATCCTGAACGTGATCGACGTGTCTGATTTGGTCGAAGCCCGGGAAGCAGCCGAAAGGGCCAGTAGGTCGAAGAGTGAGTTTCTGGCCAATATGAGCCATGAAATCCGTACCCCCATGAACGGTGTCATAGGAATGACCGAACTGGCCCTCAATACCGACCTAACCCAAGAACAAAGCGAATACCTTGAAACGGTTAAAACATCGGCGCATTCTCTTCTATCATTGATCAACGACATCCTTGATTTTTCCAAGATGGAGGCGGGAAAGTTCGAGCTGGTAGCGGTGAATTTCAGCCTACAGGATTGTCTCGGCGACACCATGGGGTCGCTGTCCGCCCAGGCCGATGCCAAGGGGCTCGAACTCGCTTACGACGCACCATCGAGCATTACGGACACCCTGGTCGGCGATCCGGGACGGTTGAGGCAAATTCTTATCAATCTAATAGGAAACGCCATAAAATTTACAAATTCCGGAGAAGTCATCCTCCGAGTCGAACAGGAGTCCGAGGAAGCAAACGAAAAGACCCTGCATTTTGTCATCTCGGATACGGGGATCGGAATTCCCCCGGACAAACAAGGGAAGATATTCAAGGCCTTCGAGCAGGTGGACGGCTCCGCTTCCAAGCATTACCCCGGCACGGGACTCGGACTGGCTATCGTGTCTCAGTTGGTTGAAATGATGGGTGGAAGGATCTGGGTCGAGAGTGAATTAGGCCGGGGAAGCCGGTTCCACTTCACGGCCCGCTTCGGGATCACGACGGAGGCGGAACGGCCCATTGTTCGCGTTTCCACAGCAAGTCTGAGAGACGTCCGGGTGCTCGTGGTGGATGACAATGCCACCAACCGGCGTATCTTGGAGGACATCTTGCTCTATTGGAACATGGTCCCGACGTGCGCTGAGAACGGAACGTCGGCTTTGGTCTCTTTGGACGCGGCGCTCAAATCGGGAGCGCCCTTTCCGCTCGCCCTTGTGGACTATATGATGCCCGGGATGGACGGTTTTGAGCTGTCGGAACGCATCAAACGGGATCCCAACCTTGCCGGCACAAAGATAATAATGCTTACGTCGGCCGGACAACGGGGCGACGCAGCCAGATGCCTGAACGTCGGGATCATCGGGTACCTCCTAAAACCGGTCAAGCAGTCGGATCTGCTTACGGCGGTATCGACGGCGCTTTCCGCCGAGGGGCAGGCAACAAAGGGATCCGGACCGACCACTCGTCATACCATTAGGGAGTCTGCACGGGGATTCCGGATACTCCTGGCGGAAGATAATCCCGTGAATCAAAAACTTGCTTCAAAACTGCTCCAGAAAATGGGCCATTCCGTGACCGTTGCCGGAACAGGCCGGCAGGCCGTATCTCTCTTGGAGACAGGGAGTTTTGATCTAATACTCATGGATGTGCAAATGCCTGAAATGGACGGCTTCGAGGCGACGACCCACATAAGACTGAATGAACGGATCACCGGGCGTCACATCCCAATTATCGCCATGACCGCTCATGCCATGAAAGGTGACCGAGAACGGTGTCTGGAAGCAGGCATGGACGGTTACGTCTCAAAACCGATCAATCAGAACGAACTATTCGACGCAATAGAGAATTTTGCGTAAAGTGAACGGCGACGTTGGTCAAGACCATGCTGCGTGCGGAAGCGCGATAATTAAATTGCATAATTGGGCTGTTAACGCGAGAAAGAAAAGTCGGAGCCTATGGGATGGGAGTGCGATGTGGTTAGGATGACCGCTCCCTTTTCCATGCGCGATCAGAGTAACCCATTCCTTCGGCTGTGTTCGCATGCCTCGATTGAGGCGAGCGATGGCGAAAGCAGGGGAGCGAAC
>JAZDOF010000332.1:0-8382 GCA_043799015.1 Pseudomonadota bacterium
CTTGAAGAGGTGAAGCCGGGTTGGCCCACATCAATGCCCACATCCACCCGCCAAGCCTTTTCGGGGTTCTTTTTCGCCGCGAGTTCCACTTTCAATACGCCGTTGAAAAACTCCGCGGATTTCACCATAAGGTCGGAAGGCTTTTCGGCCGTTGCGATTCGCCCGGAAGTCTTCGGCGCCGTCCGAGCCCCCGCGGCCTGTGCCCGTCCCTTGATCGCGGGGGAACGGGGCTGGGAAAGCGCGGCCGGTACGAACTCGCTGAAGAAAACCACAAGATGATTGTCAAACTTGGCAACACGGAATTCGGGTACGGCCATACGACCGAAATCAATCAGTATCCTGGAGCCTTCCCTATGCTTGAGCCCTTTTATCTCCTGGATGGGTTTTCCCTGTAATTTGGCTATATCTTTCGGAACTTGGAGGCCGGCCGCTTCGAACTCGATCGACAGTTGGGAAGGGCTGTCGCTCTTCTTTGTCGCAAAGGGGCCTATATCGCCCTCAAATTTTATGATCAGGCGTTTACAGTCGATGCTGGGCGTAACATCGGTAATCCTGCCGATCTCGGTCGCATGGACCGAGTCCGTCGCGATAACCCCAGCCAAGCCGACAAACACCATTAGCAGCAGTCTTGTTATGAGTAGATGCATTTCAACCTCCCGGCCGTCGGTCCGTGGTCGTACCAACATGGAAGAGCGGGCCGCTACGGTGCTTCCGGACCCAAGATGCCCAAAGGGGCATAAAACAAGTCCTTGGAAGCGGTGCGCGTCCATGCTCGGGGCCAGGATATCACATCGGCCAAGCGTTAGTAAACAATAAAGCGTAAGATAGCAGGAGGTTGAGATGTTTACTTATTAATATACTTACTCTTTATGGATAACAACCTAAAGTTACATGCCTAATTGTCTGTTGGTGCTCACGGCACGGGAAACGGGGCTGAGAACGAGGTACATGCCTTACCCGGCTCCCTTTCGGCTGCGTGGGCTTCAAGACGATCCCGAGGCACTTGCTTCACCACCAGGTGCGGCTCGAAGGCCCTTTGGATCTTGTTCCAAACGTACTGCTTAAGATCGATAAGTGTTCCGGTATCCTCGTAAAACACGGCCCACCACTCATCATAGTCAATGGCATAGCAAATCTTGAGCTTCACGATCCCGGGCATATCCTTTGCCATGGCCATAGCCAGCCGTTTGATTTCCTGATCTTCCGCCGGGGGAGAAGACCGTCCCTGGTCTGCTTTTTCCACGGGTTGCTTTGGTGACGGGGCCGAGGGCTTGACTACCGGAGGCACTTCCTTCGCTTGTCCTGACGTTTGCGGCGAAGACGGCCTTTCAGGTCCCGGGATAGGCGGCTCATGCGGCTGGGGAGTGACCTGGCCCGACGCCACGGGTCGGGCGGGCCCATCGGCTGCTGCGGGAGAGGCGGACGCCGTGGCCTTGGGACCGGGTGCCGGTTCCTTGTTCGCTGGTGCATCGGACGGCGGCGCGACCGGAATCGGTTCACCCCCGGCCTTTTCCTCGGTTTCCGGTTGTATTACCGGCTTGATAAGGCCGGACGGGGGCGCATCGCCCTTTCCATCCGATACCGGCGGTTGAGTTGATGGTTCGCCTTCCTTGAGCAATCCTTGAGAGCCTATGACGCAACCGAGGCATGAAACGGCAAGTAACACGAGGGTGAGACGAATGAAACGGGTTGCGTTACCGAATACGGGGCTGGTCCGTCGGGCGTTCCATCGCCTGTCCGTCATATGCCTACCTCGGATTTCCTGGGATGTACATCTTAAGGCCCCTAGTTTATGGGCGACCCGATCGGTTCGTCAAGGGGTCTACTTGTTGTGTCCGACAATAAATGATATAATATAACAGTCTTGATTTTATTTATTAACGTGGAGAATATCTATATGATGAAATATGTCGGTTTGATTGGATTAGCGTGCTTGGCAGTGGTAGCGATTCACTCGCCCGCTCCCGCCGGACCATCGGCCAAGGGCGCTCCGCCTCTGGATTATTCCCTAATGGGATTCAAGGAACAAGGGGTTTGGTATTTCATGTGTGAGGCACCGGTTCACCCGGTTCGCATCGGCCCTCATCGACTGACCGTGGCCCCACCACCGCCTCCTTGCTTCCCGGCCCCTTATCCTCCCGATATGCCTCGGGCAAGGGGCGCGTATAGTCCGTTTCGGTAGGGGCCGATGATAAAATGAAGCCCACGGTCCATGCGGCGAGCGACGAGAAAACGCCGTTATCGGCGTCGAAGAGAACAAGGAGGAAGCACCATGTTGAAAGTCCGTTTCTTTCTAAATGAACCCAACGGCCGGCCTTGAACGCACTTCAAGGAAACGGCGCCTAGGTTGGGCGCGAAATATCCCGTTGAAATCGAAATCATATCCAAGCCTCGTGCGGAATACAAAACCGAAGAGTACATGGAACTCGATCTGCCGCGTGCGCCTGCGATCATGGTGGGGGATGAGGTTGTCGTCGAGGGGTCGGATATTTCCGAGGAAGAGGTTGCCGCCGAAATAGAGCGACAACTTTAGTCACGGATCAACCGGATATGTCGGAATAGGGATACCCGTCGTCGAAAACGGTCCCCCGGCATTATCCGGGATAGTCGAATTCCGTAACCGAATCGGCCTTGGTCCATAGCCCTGTTACCCCTAACGGCGCCGGCGGCCCGATGGGACATGACCTGCTCGCCTCCCATGCCGCAAGAGTGAGTATTTCCTGCTTCGTAGAGCCATATCTTGACAAATGGGGCGGCTGTTTGGTAATATAAGGTATTACCAAAAGTGGTCTTTTGTTTTGAAGTCGGCGCGAAATCTAATCCCAGGCGGGTTCCTATGACAAGGGGACTGGAACTCATCGCAACGGGGTAGAAAGGCTTTCGAGCATGCCGGCGAGGTATTCAGCGCATCACCGGGAGGCAGGCCCAATGAGGAAATGCGGCAGTTATTGTTCAGCGGCGGTCTTTCTGCTCTGCTTGGTGCTCAACCCGTTTCCCGGTGCGGCTTGGGAGTACCAAATGTCGGGTTCATTCAATTGGACCTACCAATGGTTTAACCAACGGGGGACGCAGGGATTCTTCGGTCCGTACAACGCGGACAACGGCGCGGGCACGAGAACGGCTAATCTCAACTTCTGGAATGGCGGGTTGTTTGACGCCAACATTACCAGCAGTGCCGACGCCGGGTGGTCCTGGTTCAACGTGGAGCTTATGCCCAAGATCAAGGTCAACGAGGCCATAAGATTTCAGGGCAAGTATCGCCTCGGTACGTACGGACAGCCACGGTGTGCGAATTATAACACGCAAGACGCGCCCGGGATTAACAACGCCTTCAGTGAAGGTCAATGGACCTTGTTTTGGGCTTCCATAAACACCCCATGGGGAGCTGTGGGAGTGGGTAAGAGGCCCTGGCAGTTCGGCACCGGACTCCAATACGACGGAGCAGGAATGGCCACCACCGAATCCATCGTGCTCGTGGTGCCTTACGGTCCTTTGGACATCGGCATAGGCTTCTATCCGTATCGCTTTGCGGGAAGTTCGAGCATCGGGTACGGCGACCCCTATGATCTGCCCACGTACGTGACCGCATCCGGGCTTGGGTTCCAACCCGGGCAATATTTCAGCAGAGCCGACAAGAGCGGATCGTTCTCTAAAGACGTTCTGGCGTTCGTGAACTTTTTCGGCGGTCCGGTCAACGCGGGGATCCTTGCCGCATACGGGAGCTATCACATAGGTCCGGAAGCCGTGCTTGTAAATTCCTTGGATCCTCCGGCATCTACCGTTCCGTGGGCCCTTGACTCGGATCTCTTCCACGGTACCGCATACTTCAAATACAATGACGGCCGCTTCTTCCTCAACACAGAGGCGGCTTGGCTCTACTGGACCGATCGGTACCTCGGAGCCGCGCCTGCTCCCATTCCACCGCCCCTTGGTTTGCCTTTACCGAATCCGGCTGCGGTGTATGGTCTTCCTAATACCCGTTACGTTGAACAGTGGAAATATGTGATTGAAGCAGGCGTCAATGTCGGACCCGTGAAGGTCGGCCTTTTGACCGCGTACGTCCCTGGAACCGACCGTAGGGCCGGAGGGTATATCGACAGACAGCCCGCGGCATTCGTCAGACACGACGTGTTTGATCGACATCTCGCAAATTTTAGTGTTTTCAGGCCGTACGGCTACATATTCTGTGCGGATTACGGCTCCGGACTCAACGCCTACAATCTCGCCGGAGATCAAGGGTATCTAAGAGACGCGTTTGTGATGGCCACGCGAGTGGATTACGCGGTAGCAGCGAACCTGAACGCGTACGGAAGCTTCTTTTGGGCCAAGAGGACGTCTCACGGGTACAGTTGGGGTTGCCTCGCTCCGAATGATTTCAATTTCAACGGGGTTATGGCCGACGGTAATGTGGATTTCACCAACTTGAACCGCTACCCCGCCTCGCCCAACATCCCGGATACGGAACTGGGTTATGAGATGGACTTCGGGGTGGATTGGAAGCTGTTGGAAGGGTGGACAGCCGGTGTGGTCTTCGGTTATTGGCAGCCGGGTAAGTGGTTCAGCTATGCCTGCATCGACCGATCCGTTCCCGGTTGGAACGCAGGCACGGCCGGCAACAACTTTGGTACGCGCCCCGGCCGCACCATGGACCCGGTGATCGGCGGGGAATTCAACATGCGACTGGAGTACTGAAGACGACCCATCAAATCGGATCCGGCAAAGAATATGCTGAATGATCATTCAACGAAGGGGCCTGTCTCATCCTTCGGAACGCTCGCCGCCGGATGGAGCACACGGCTTCTTGGCAGAGACGGCTGACAGCGCGCGCAAACGGTCCTGTGCCGCGGAAGAACCGGGAGACACTTCCGGTCCTAGTTCCGTTCCTCAACGAGTGCGTACAGCGCCGGCAGAACCATGAGCGTAAGCAAAGTACTTGAAACTAACCCGCCTATCACGACCGTGGCCAGAGGCTTCTGGACTTCAGCCCCGGTGCCGGTAGCAATTGCCATGGGGATGAATCCTACGGAGGCCACAAGTGCAGTCATCAGAACAGGGCGCAACCTCGTGAGTGCACCTTGAACAATCGCTTCCTCCAACGGCTTTCCTTCTTCCCGCAAATTGTTGATGAACGTGATCATCACCAAACCGTTCAACACGGCCACGCCCGAAAGAGCAATAAACCCGACAGCCGCTGATATGGAAAGTGGAATATCCCTGATCCATAGTGCGGCCAGTCCTCCTGTCAGGGCGAGAGGAATTCCTGTAAAGACAAGGAAGGCATACCGCAGCGATCCAAAAGCGGCGAACAACAATGCAAGGATGAGGAACAATGCGAAGGGAACCACGACCTGAAGACGCTTCGCGGCCGAGATAAGCTGCTCAAATTCCCCACCCCATGTTATCCAGTAGCCTCCGGGAACCGTGACCTTTTCCCTAACGATCTTCTGAGCCTCTTCCACAAACGAACCGAGATCTCGGTCTCTGACGTTCGTGGTCACCACAACACGTCTCTTACCGTCTTCACGAGTGATCTGATTGGGACCCATGACAACTACCAAATCGGCAACAGACCCCAAGGTAATATAGAATCGAGGTTTCTTTCTCTCGGGAGCATTCACCGACGACAGCATTGGCCCTTCGAACGCTTCATGCTGGGGCAACGGGATAGGCAACTCACGCAGAGCCTCGACATCGGTTCGGAGATCTTCAGGGAGACGAACCACGACGTCGAAACGGCGGTCTCCCTCAAAGACCAGCCCCGCTGTCTTTCCACCGACGGCCATCTCAACTATTTCCTGGACCTCCGCGACGTTGAGTCCATATCGGGCCATCTCTTCGCGTTTCATCTGCACGGTTAACATCGGCAGCCCAGCGACCTGTTCCACCTTTACGTGCATAGCGCCTGGGATCTTCTTGACTAGTTCGGCTACCTCCTCCGCCTTATGCAGCATAACTTCCATGTCGTCGCCGAACACCTTAACCGCCACGTCACTGAAAACACCGGCCAACAGATGATTGAATCTCATACGAATCGGCTGACTGAACTCCGAATTGCTGCCCGGAATCTTTTTTACCTCTTCCTCAATTTGCTTGACGAGATCGGCTTTAGGGAGGTTCGGATCGGGCCACTCGCCGCGCGGCTTCAGGATGATGGCATTCTCTCCTGTACCCGGAGGGTGAGGTTCAGTCGCAATCTCCGATGTTCCCACTTTTCCGAACACCATGGCAACTTGAGGAAATGATTTGAGAAGGTTCTTTTCCACAAGCGACTGCAACTGTATGGTTTGCGTCAAACTCGTATCAGGTATCCGCGAGGTGTGAATGGCGATGTCACCTTCGTCAAGAGCGGGGATAAACTCGCTACCCATCCGAGTGGCGGCTAGAACACTTATGACCACGATGACCACCCCTGCTGCGACCACCAACTTCCTGTAATACAACGCCAGAATCAGGGATGGGCGGTATATCTGTTTCGTGCTGCGCGTGACGAAGTTTTCCCCGTGAGAGAATCCGCGTGACAGGAATATGGCTACCGCCGAAGGGACAAAAGTGAACGAGAGAACAAGCGCTCCGGTCAAAGCAAGGAGAACCGTGAGGGCCATGGGGGTGAACATCTTTCCCTCAACCCCGCTCAGAGCCAGAATCGGAAAATACACAATGATGATGATAAGCTCCCCGAAGAGCATCGGCTTCCGTACTTCCTGGGAGGCTTGCCGGATGACGTCGATGCGTTCTCTCTGGTTAAGAGTTTTCCCATACTCTTCCTGAGCTTCGTTAAGCTTGCGAGCGCAATTCTCGACAATGACGACTGCGCCGTCCACGATAATACCGAAATCAATGGCCCCCAGGCTCATAAGGTTGGCACTCAGCTTGTTTATGGCCATGCCGGAGGCCGTAAAAAGCATGGACAGCGGGATGACCAGCGCAGTAATAAATGCCGCTCGAATATTCCCCAGGAACAGGAACAGGATCACTATGACGAGCACAGCCCCTTCCGTCAGGCTCTTGCGCACCGTGTCGATGGTGCGGTCAACCAAGCTTGTCCTGTCGTAGACGACCCGCGCAATAACACCATCGGGAAGATACCGGTTGATCTCTTTGAGCTTCCGGCCGGCTCTTTGCGCTACAACTCGGCTGTTCTCGCCCATGAGCATGAAGACCGTTCCCAGAACTGTTTCTTCACCATCTTTCGTTGCTGCGCCCGTTCTGAGTTCCTTCCCAAGCTCAACAGCAGCAACGTCTCTCACAAAAATCGGGATACCTCGGACATTCTTCACCATAATCTTCCGAATATCTTCGAGATCTGCCACTTGCCCTGGAGCCCTGACGACATAGTAGCCCCCACTCTTTTCGATATATCCTGCTCCTACATTCGAGTTGTTGGCATTCAGGGCTGCTGTAAGGTCGGCAAAGGTCAATCCGTGAGCAACGAGTTTGTACGGGTCAGGCGTCACGTGGAACTGCTTTTCATAGCCTCCTACCGTATTAATGTCCGTCACGCCCGGAGTGTTCCTGAGTTGCGGTCTAATGATCCAGTGCTGGATTGTCCGCAGGTCCATGAGCGTGTATGCCGTTCCGTCGGGCTTCTTGGCTCCAGGCAAAGCCTCCACTGTCCACATAAAAATCTCGCCCAGACCGGTGGAAATGGGACCCATGGTTGGCTCGATCCCGGGTGGAAGCTTTCCTTTCATCTCTTGAAGCCGTTCGCTGACGAGTCGGCGGGCAAAATACACGTCGGTCCCGTCTTCGAATATTGCCGTCACCAGCGTGACTCCATACTGGGATATTGATCGTGTGCGGACGAGGCCCGGCAGCCCTGCTAGTCCCGTTTCTACAGGGTACGTAATTCTCTGCTCCATCTCCAGCGCGGATAGTCCAGGCCCTAGAGCGCTCACCTGAACCTGAATGTTGGTAATGTCGGGAACCGCATCAATGTTAAGCCTTCCGAGATTGTACACGCCGAGCGCGGCCATGAGCAGAGTCAGGCCGATCATAGTCCACCGTTGCTGAATCGAAAACTTGAGAATACTCGCTATCATTATACATTCCTAATGTTCATGAGCTATTCCGGCCTTACCGAGTTCGGCCTTTAGGATGAAGCTGTTTCGAGTCACGTATCGCTCACCAGGGGACAGGCCCTTAATTACCACGGTGAGTTTTCCGTCGCTTCCGCCAAGTTCCAGTGGTCGAATCTCATACTGCTCGTCGTGATTAAAGAAAACAACCGACCACTTATGGAAACTTTGGATTGCTTCATTGGGGACCACCACGGGGGCTTTGATTTCTTCACGTACCAAGATGACCTTGACAAAACGTCCCGGCCGCAATTTCCCGTCGGGATTCGGGATCACAACTCGGGCCTTGGCAGTGCGGCTCTGCTCC
>JAZDOF010000352.1:0-2749 GCA_043799015.1 Pseudomonadota bacterium
CCTTCGTTGCTGTAAACTTCCAGTTTGCCTTGATTGACCCTGACAAATTCCTTCAGCAGGTCGAGGCCGGAACCTCCAGGCTCCCCCACCTTTGTCGTGTTCCCCGCTTGAAAAGCCCATTTTAGGCAACTTGCTCCCGTCAACCTTGAAACGCGTTCTTCGTCAGCATGTTCGCGCAAGAAACTGCGGACCTTTCCCGGAATCCCCCGGCCGAAATCCACAACCGAGAGAACAAGTTCGTCCTTCGAAGGGAAATGTTGCCCACACGAAAACACGCCTATTGAAGTCCCGCTGTGTTCAAAGGCGTTGTTGTAGATCTCCCACATCCTGCCTGCAATCGCATCCCGCAACCGGTCACTGATATGCACCCAGCCTTTGCCGATCCAGTTCAACGTGAGATAGTCCATGATCCCGTTCATATCCAACGAACCGTCCTCACGGTATGGAATCGAGTTTCCGTCCCAAGCCGATGACGGATGGCCGAAGGTCCCGGCAAATCCGTTTTGGCGAAGATTATTAATGACCGCAGCGCTCTTGCAGGTTGTCCAATCATAGGCGACAGTGCCGATGCGAGACTGGACCAGTCGTCCCAATCCGCCGAGAAAGGCCACGGCATTGGGACGCAGAAACCAGCATTGGGAAAAGTCGAACCGCACGTCCAGGTAGTAGTCGTTGATCCGGCTCCATATATTGAAGAGCTGCCCAAAATCCCGGGCCTTGTCGTTCAATGTGGGAATTTGAATCACCTTCTGCGCCATGTCTACAGCTCCCCCAGAGAGTATTGAGGGTCAGGCGGATGAGGTTCAACTCCACCTTCACCTGCGCCAACCCTCGCAAGGAAGGCCCTGATTCTCCGTGCCTCTTTTATTTGGCCGAACACACCCGGTCCGAATGTACTTTGGCTGAGGACCGGCGCGGCACCTGCCGCTGGACCAGCCGCGCAACCATAGCCCGAAAGGCCGAGCCGCCGGCTCCGGAACCGTTCCGCAGCCCATAAATGGGTCCAAAACCGTTGAACCCGGGGCCGCGTATGCACCGAGGAGGGCCTCTACGAGTTGCGGGGAAAACTGCCCGCGCCAGGGGAACAGGTTGCTCCTCGACTTGGATTCGATATTGAGCGTATGAGCAGGCAACGGCGAACCGAACGACATAGGGTCCGCCGCACCATTGATTGCCGAGCTGCGGTTCGGCACGGCCTCCGACTGTTCGGCATGCAGGGAACCTTGGATCATGGGCAACTCCACTCGCTCCAACTCATCCCGGATGGTCCGATTAGTCACGGCGCAGGCGTACATATCCACAGAGGGCTCGTTGGGGTGGATAAGACTCTAGTCGTATGAGCCTTGAAGTCAAGGGGTTGAAGGGGCGGCGTACGCGATGCTAAGGGGGAAAGATGGCCGCCCTTCCGATGCGCGGCCGTCTCAAGAAGAACAACCGCTCTCCATGACGATGAGAGTACGATGGAGCTCTTGTGCATACCCGGAGGCGGGGTCCCACAAAGAACTGCCGTCCCGGAGAGATGGCGCAAATACATGGGAGAGCGAATGGCTCCCGGCTCGTCATGCCTCGTTCGTGCCCAGAAGAAGGCGGCCACATGATGGGCCATTGAACGAGTCCTGAAAAAGAGGAGGTCATCGGTTTGGCGCACGACCCGTTAATTCACTATGTGCGGCTCGGGCGCCATACCGGAACCACGACAGGGCCCGCACTGTCCGGCGTCTGAGGGAGCCGTGGAACAATCCCTCGCTTGGGGACCTACACGAATACCATGGCGGAAAGGGGAGCGGACTTCCACTTCCGGAAGTCTTGCACTGAGACCGATCTTGAGATATGCCAACCGGATGACGAAACCGCCCAATGAGCTGGAGGGTTTCTCCGAGACGGATGGGGAGTCCAGCAGGAGTGGCCCGCCGGCCGGAGACCGATTACATGAAAGACCGACTTACCATACCGAGTCTTTGTGACGAGGCAATGTATTTCGCAGAGGTCGAATCGGCCCACTTTGAGCCCCTGCTCTTCGGCATCACGGATGGCAAGGCCGTGGGAACTTATCTCGAACATAAGTTCCAAGAACACCTGCGTACCAAATACACCTATGAAGAGGGCAACTCGGCCAGAGGAATTGATTTCCCGGAACTCCTTGTAGATATAAAGGTTACCAGCGTCAAACAGCCTCAATCCTCTTCACCGTTTAAGTCCGCCGGACAGAAGATCTTTGGGCTTGGTTATTCGCTGTTGGTATTCGTGTACGAAAAGACCGATGACGCGGCAGCGAGCGCTGCAAGACTCAACATTTTGCACACGATCTTTGTGGAGCGCTCAAGGACAGGCGATTATCAGACCACGTCCGGAATACGAAAAATATTGCAGAACAACGGCAATGAAGATGACCTGATCGCCTTCATGCAGGAACGAATGCTCCCCGTCGATGATGTCCAGGCGACGGAAATAGCTCAAAAGCTCTTGGCGAAGGCCCCGGAGATAGGATATTTGACAATATCCAATGCGCTTCAATGGCGACTCCAGTATAGGCGGGTGATCGAACTTGCAGGCGAGGTTGACGGATTGATCAGGGTGCGGTAGGAACGTGGCAAGAACGAAGAAAACCAAACACAAAGCCGAATTTGGTGATTTCCAAACACCGCTCGGGCTTGCGGGAGCTGTCTGCCGGTTGCTCTCGGATCGAGAGTTGCGGCCCATGTCTGTCCTGGAACCTACTTGCGGTCTGGGATGTTTCCTCGTGGCTGCC
>JAZDOF010000356.1:0-5673 GCA_043799015.1 Pseudomonadota bacterium
GTGCGGCTGTTCCTCGGTAGTGTCACGCGTTGAGAATTGCGGGAACCCTGAACGGTTGAGTGAATCGAAACAAACATCGGTAGGGTCCGGGATAAACCCCGCTACGTTACCTTGGTTCCGCCGGGCCGGTTTTGCCGCAAATTTCAAGGAGCGTCGCTATATTTCTCGCATGATCGCTCCCAGTCGGCCTTCACTATGTCCCATATCCGGCGCGAACGATCGGAATAAAGCTGAATCGACTCGAAATCAGGTTTGAAGAAGAGCTTCTGCATCAATAGTCCATCATCATCGAACCACTGAGGAAGCAGGCCCCCGAAGAAATATCCTCCGGCCCGCAAAATATTCACCACCTCCCCGATCCAGGGTGAGGTAAGTTTCAACCATACCTGAATGACGATGAATCCTTTTCCAACCGCCTCGGATTCCAGCTCCGATATTCGTTCAGCAAAGTCCGAGCCCGTTTCCGGAAAAGATATCCGGGCCACCTTGGCAAAATCGAACAGTTCCATATTTGCCGCGGAAACGGTGCCGAAAGGAATGGGGTCGGTAGATGGGGCAAAAGTGCGACCTTCTGAAAAGCCTTCATACAGGAATCTGAGAGCCTCATTGTATCTGACCGGCTGGAAGATCGTCCGGGGGAGGTTCCTGTAGATACGAAACGACAACAACGTGCTTACTCTGTGAGATGTAACGCCTTCACCGGAATAAGCGTCCCCGGGCATGAGACCGACTTCCAGAGCCGTAGTCTCAAATCCATGGGTTGCGGCGTGCTTCTGCATATGGAGATGTATGGTTACCGGTTCGCCGAACACGGTGTGCATGCCTAGTTCCGGAACCAGATTCTCCATCATGTATAGCTCGATGGCCGCCGAGACTCCAATGCTTCGCCATTCCTTCAAAACAAGGCCGACGCCCCACTCGTACACGGCACGACTCGGAGCCGACCGAAAAAGATTGTGAATACCTATGATTTTCCCATGGGCGGACCTGGCCACGATACTGTAGTAGTCGCCCTCTCGGTTGGCTCTGGTGAGTTTGACCGGATCGTAGAACAGCTTGATGGGGTACTCTTCACCATGCACCGTACGGAAGAGTTGTGCGACGCCCTCGGCATCGTCGGGGCGAAAGAGTCCTACTTCAAAAGATCCGTCAGTTCCGTTGAGTGAGTCGGGTACTCGGTTTTCCATAGTCGTGACGCCACACCTTTCAAAAGGAGGTGATAGGAATTGATTGATTCAAGACTTCGACGGACACCGATTGGGAATTATCCGCTTGTGTGCGCTGGTGTCAACAGCGTGCCCGCATTTCGGCTCCAACGCAATCCATGCCTATAACAAGTTGATTTGCCGGGAGTTCCGTGAATTCGCCCAAACGCAGCCGAAGTGGACGCGCGATCTTCTTTCGGTCGTCCGCTAATGCCTTGTGATACGCTTGGGCGGCTCTGCTAGTCGCCGGATGACGCTCGGTTCACCCTGCCGACAGAGAGTCATCCCCGGTCACTTCACGATCTCTATGTCGCCCGGCTTCCAGCTTTTGTCAATGGCCGCTTGGGTCGGGCCGTAGAGCCTGATGACCGCGAAATACCCCTTGCCCGGCACGGTGGCAAGCCAATTGGCTTCTTTGCTCTGAGGCGTTTTCGGCCCCAGGTAGAGGTCCGTGCTGCCATCGGCATTTCGCACCGGCTTGTCGCGTGAACCCAGCGATGGGAACGGCCGGCCGTTTGCGAGCCCCGAACCGTTCTCCGCGTCGTACAGCGTCACCGACCAGAAGTTGGCTGCGGGGATGTCGGGCGGCAGGTTCAGGCGGTAATTGCCGCCCCCCGACAAGGGCCTACCCTCATTGTCGGTGAACGCGATCATGTATTTGGCGCCCTGACCGGGGCTTTGGGAAGACATGCCGGGACTTATCGAGTAGTAGTTGGTGAAGAACCAGATGCGCATGTCCAGGTCCATATAGCCGCCCGGGGTTCTTTTGAAGCTGAAGTCGGCAAACGATCCCTTCGGATTGTCGGGAGTCGCATCGGCCATGGGGTTGAGCCAACGACGATCCGGATAGACCCTGAACGAGCGCCCGCCGACAGTCTCTTCGAAACCGACCACACGGCTTATCTTGTAGGCCGTCTTGGCGGCCTGATCGAGGATTCGGCGAGTGTGCGCATCAGGATTAAACGGCCGACCTTTGATGATACCGATGGCTGCCAGGGTGCCAAGGGCGTCCGGATCGGCGAGATCGGCGTCCTCGCTATCCACGAGCTTTTTGAGATGATCGAAAACACTGCCGTCGCTGATCGGCAGCATGTCGGCCGGTACGCCGGAGGCGTCGGGGAATGTCATCGGCTTGGCCCCAGCCGCGCCGTTCAGTGGATATATCTTTGTCCGTTCAAGGTGTGCGACTGCCTGGGTGAGATTCTTCGGGTCCTCGTAGAACCCGCGCAGGAAGATGAACACATTGTTGGTAGCGGAACGGTAGACGAAATAACCTTCCGGCACCGGTCCCTTATATCCCGGCGGCAACAACAGAAACCGGCCGCCCTTACCGCCATCCGGTCCAACCAGTCCGACGTCGCCAAAGAACCTACCGCCGTCCACTGGGATGGGACGCTGCCAAAAATCGAGCAGGATCCCTTGCAGCATGGGCGGCGCTTCCATTACCAGCGGACCATCCTTGCCCAGGTCAACGTAGCTCATCGCATAGAGAAGGTCGGAGTTAGGGGTCGTTATGAGCGTCTTTGCGTCGATGCGCTTCTTCCATATCGGCAATACGTTGTAGCCCGCGCCGAAGACCTTTTCGGAGCCGGTCTTCATGCCGAGCGTGTTGATCAGCGGCAACGCCCATAGATAAGACTGAGTCGCCCTCTGGAAGCGTAGTTCATCACGCAATGCATCCGCTGTTTCCTTCGTGGGCCGGTTTTCGACGAACGGGAGGTTGGCCGATTCGTCGAAGCGGGTCTCCCGGGCCGGGGCCGGTGTCGTGAGTCCGATCACAGCCGGCAAAACGATGATCATGGCGGCTAGGAAGCTTCCTTTTGGGGTGTTTTTCACAGTCACGTCCTTTCCATTAGGTATCTTGAGCAATTCACTCAAACGCAGCCGAAGCGGGAGTCTCAACTTCTCTCGGTACTCATCCGATGCCTCGTGATGCATTCGGGCGGTTTCGGTATTAACGGGTAGCGTGATCATGGTCTCAGGCACGACTTGGCCTCGATGTTGAGGGTATGAGCAGGCCGCGGCGAACCGAACGACATAGGGCCTGCCGCACCGCTGTTCGGCATGGCGTCGGCCTGATGCGTATTTGCGGAAAGCCGGACCATAGGCATGCCCGTTCGGCCCAACTCGACTCGGATGCGAGGCATCGGCCATGGCTCTTGCCTTGTGGTCTGAAGAGGCTAAAGGGCCCGAAACCACCGCTCATCAGTCGATGATATACCACTTTCGGCCTTTGAAATTGAAATGGCGTCGGGCGAAAGGCCAGTACGAATAGTACATCAGGCTGGGGGCGTCTCCGTAGGAAAAATAATCGAACCTGCCGCCGGTCAACGTAAAATTGGCCCTTGGAATGACCTCCAGATACTCCGGCACCAATTCTTGAAGCGACTTGGGATAGTGGCCGCGCTGGTCGTGAAACTTGTCTATGGCTCCTATGACGCCTTCCGCCCGTTGTTCTGCAAGACGATTGTTCAAATTGAAGCTGATGAATATGGCCGTCACCGTGACCAAGTATACAAGGACTTTCTGAGCACGAATCACCGCTATTCCACGGTTGCCCTTTATCGCATGGTAAAGAGTCATGGGTATCAGACGGAAAACCAACGCCAAGACGGTCATCATAGCCATGGAAAGTTGATGAAGAACCACCGAATCCAGGACGAACAGACATAAGGCTGCAATGATAGTTGGTCGCAGGGATTTTGGCGCCTTGGCGGCGTCTTCCGTCTGAGGCATTTCGGTCTGATTCATTGGACACTGCTCCCTGCCGGCCGCGGAATCGACAACGGCAGTAGAAAGGCGCCGACGAGGACACCGGTAGCCGATACGAAGTGCGACTCAGTCGTCACAAAGGAGCGCCTCCATGATTTCAGGAGTTAAGCTCCTTGCCTGCGCCTTAGCTCCAATGTCATCCATGATGTCGGCAAGTGAACCTGTAGGTTTTCTTATCCATCTTCCCACATTTTCATGAAGATATCTCTGCCTCTTAATATATTTTCATAAGGGAACATTTCTAACATAAATGGTCCCTTGAACAATAATTCTTTGCATTTTCTTAACAAGAGATAAAAATCCAGAGTTCCTTCAGTTAGGCATTTATGTTCATCTGTTTTCCCGTTATTGTCATGTATATGCATATCGAGGATGAAATTCTTCAATGTTGACAGATATTCTACGGGCGACTCATCTGTTGTATTCACATGTCCTACGTCTAAAGTTGCTGAAATATCAGGAATTTTATTGAGAACATGGCTATATGTTTTTAGACTGGCGCACAATGAATGCCCTCCCTTCGGGAAATTTTCAAGACAAATATGCACACCATATTTTGCTCCGAAATCTACGGCTCTACGCAAATTGCCGATTAATGCATCAATACCGGCAGATGCCGCACCTGCGGGTAATTGCTGAAGGCCGGGATGGACGGTTACGCGGTCCGAGCCAACCTTTGCGGCGATATTTATCGCCGTCTTAAGATTTGTGACTACTGCATCCTGGATTTCAGGAATTGGTACTGCCATCGGCAAGTAGTATGCAGTGTGAATCACCAGCTTCAGCTTATTCTGCAAACTAGTTTCTCTAATTTCTGATAATCGCTGTTCCGATATTTCAAAATTCTGAGGCCAATCTAAGGCCAGCTCGTACCACTGGAAGCCATTATCGACTGCAAATCGGATATCATCGATAATTTGTTTCGTTGACAATAAGCCAACAAAGCCAATTTCAGGTTTCACCTAAATATCTTCCTTTATGGAGAAAACAGTAGACATAACGTTCAGCATGATAGGCGCGCGATTGTTTGCTCGTTCTGCTCAACCGCGATTATGCCACGGCCTTGCCGTTTTGCGCGGTTTGGCCTCCTTGAGGGGTCTAAGGATAGCTCCGTTGACCTCAAAAAGGGGCTCCGTGGGGTGTGGCACGCGATCGGACGCCGGCAAGCCCGTCGTCAAGTTCATGGAGAGGCCCTTGCTATCCGGTTTCTGACGTACCTCACAACCTTTCCGACAGGTAACAATTGAACCTGGAACGACGAAGCACTTCGTCGTTTTCATCCATGGTCGCGGGGGGACGCGATGACGATCCCATGAGCAAATGCCGTATCCACTGCTTGCCGCGGAATCGACAACGGCAATAGAAGGGCGCTGACGAGGACACCGGTATCCACCAATACGAAGCGCGACTCAGTCGTCACGAAGGAGCGCTCCCATGATTTCAGGAGTTAAGCCCTTTGCCTGCGCCTTAGCTCCAATGTCATCCATGATGTCGGCAAGTGAACCTGGAGGTACTCCGACCAATTCACGCAAACGCAACCGAAGCAGAAGTCGCAATTTCTCTCGGTCCTCTTCGGAAGCCTTGTAAGGCACTTGAGCGGTCTCGGCACCAACAGGTAGTGTGATGTTGGTCTCAGACATGCCACGTTCCTTCCGGGCGCGGGTGAACTTGACATCTGATTTTCATATAGCACACC
>JAZDOF010000372.1:0-9662 GCA_043799015.1 Pseudomonadota bacterium
AATTCCTAAAAAACAAAAGTACATAAAGGATAACCCATTAAGCCCGTCGGGCAAGTGGAATGACGTGACGAAAATCGCTTTCCGCCTCCTCTCCCATGCCGACATTCATGGCGGAGCCCGCAATAGCGCATAATAAAATCGCCCGGGTGAATGAAGGGATCAACCATGAAGGCGGTATGCAGGCCGGCAATCGGACGGTCGGTTGGCTCTTCCGCTGTCGTGCCCCGCTACAGATGTTTGTTTCGATTCACTCAACCGTTCAGGGTTCCCGTAATTCTCAACGCGCGTGACACTATGCCCTATCCGTGCCCTGAGTGGACCGGACAAGGCACCACACCTTGGATCAGACTTGCAGCAGTTCCTTGAAGTATTCTCTGTCTACCGTGCCGGGGTCTCCGGACTGAATGCGTATAAGGTGCTTGAGGTGTATGAGGCTGTCCACATCCGTCTTGGTGAATTTCACGGCCATCCCTTCACCGCTGCTCCATACGACATCCCCCTCGACGAGGATCCTCAGCAGTGATGCCGGCCCCACCAGCTCGATCTCCATCAGGCATTGAGTCTGAGGAGGGAAGGCGGCACCCGAGCCTACGAATATCCCGCCGAGACTAATGTTGCCCACGTTGTCGGAACATACGGTCGCGTCCCCGCTCGTAACTTTGACGCTGATGGCGAAACAACCGGAGCCCTCACATGTGACCCTCGTGAATTTTCGTCTTTCTTCGGCGGACATGGGGTCCCTCTTGGTTAGGTTGCGACAACGGTGCGGGCGATAACGGCACGCCCCCGCCGGAAAAAGCCGAGAGCCGGATTCCGGGTACGGACGATTGTAAAGTGGGCTCAGTAACGAAGCAATTCTTCGAAGTACTCCTTGTTCACCTGGTCCGGCGACCCGGCACGGAGACCGATTATGTGTTTCAAATGAATGAGCCCGTCCAGATCCATTTTCATGAATTTTACCCCCATTCCATGTGCGTCGCAATGGGCCGTTTCCCCTTCGAACTGAATCTTCAGCAGCGACGCCGGTCCCACAAGATCAATCTCCACCATGCATTGGGTCCCGGGGGGTAGGGGATCCTCGGTGACTATGTACATACCCCCCAGGCTGATATCTCGAACCCGTTCGGCCTTCACGACGACGTCCGACGTGGAAACCCGGACATTGATATCGAAGGGAACGCGCGTGAAACGCCTTTTATCTTCGCTTTCATCAGACACGTTAAACCAATTCCTCGGAGGGGCCGGCAGCGGCCTCATCCCGCTTCCTCAGCCGGGGGCCGTTTGGAAGGAGCGGCCGCGCACCCCGAACCCGGATCCGATCCTCCTTCGGCCTCACATGCGATGCAGCAAGCTCATGGGAGGATCTTTGGACCATGGGTTTTGCACAATTCGACCGACCAAACCGGCCGAGTCCATTTAGTCGCCGCTACGCAGGAGGTGACAAGATCATGGTCATGTTCCGCCCCTCGAACTTGGGAGACTGCTCCACGTTGGCATCCTCTCCGAGGACCTCCAGAAGCTTTTCCACCAACTTTCGAGCTTGGTCCGGGTGAGTGATCTCCCGGCCTCGGAACATAATGGTCACCTTCACCTTGGAGCCCTCATCCAGGAAGTCCTTGACCTTTTTCGCCTTGATGGAAAGGTCGTGCAGCTCGGTTTTCGGCCGAAGCTTGATCTCCTTCACCACGACGGTGGCCTGCTTCTTTTTCTTCTCGTGCTCTTTCTTGGTTTCAGTGTAGCGGAACTTGCCGTAGTCCATTATCTTGCAGACCGGTGGGTCCACATTCGGCGCGACTTCCACAAGATCAAGGGTAAAATCCTGGGCTTTCGCCAAGGCTGCCGCTACTTCCATAATCCCCAATTGCTCGCCGTCAGGTGCAATGACGCGAATCTTCGGGGCTCGAATTCTCTCGTTCACCCTGACCTTCGGTTCCACGGGGACGGGTGGTCTAGGCCTTCCTTTCATCCGGAGCGCCCCCCTACAAGATACCCGTTTGCGGCCTCAACGCGGTGCTGTCTCATCTACGCTTCGCTACCTCCTCACGGAAAACGGACAAGAACTGTTGGACGGACATGCCGGACGTTCCGTCTTCTCCTCGCTTGCGCAAAGACAGAGTTCCGTCCGTCGTTTCTTTGTCTCCTATTATGATCATGTAGGGTACCCTACGGTTACGCGCCTCTCGTACCTTGAGCCCTATTTTCTCATTGCGCAGGTCTTCTTCCAGCCGAACGCCGTTTTCTCGAAGTTCGGTCGCCAACTGCCGTGCGTACGGCCGATGCTTGTCGGTAATGGTCATTACAACGGCCTGAACCGGGGAAAGCCAAACCGGGAAGGCCCCCGCATAGTGTTCGATAAGGACGCCGAGGAAACGCTCGATCGCCCCTAAGACCACGCGATGAACCATTACGGGTCTTTTTCGAAGACCGTCGGAATCGACGTACGTCAAATCGAAACGCTCAGGCAGCGTAAAATCACACTGTATCGTTGCACATTGCCACGATCGTGACAACGCATCTTTCAAGTGAATGTCTATTTTGGGACCATAAAAAGCCCCATCACCTTCATTCACGGCAAACTTCGCGCCGAGCTCGTTGAGGGCCCTCACCAATGCCGATGTGGCAAGCTCCCAATCCGCATCGGTACCGATGGACTTCTCGGGCCTGGTACTCAATTCCATGGTGTACTCGAACCCGAAGATACCCATGACATCCTGCACGAATTTAACGATGCCGATAATCTCTTCATTGAGTTGATCAGGTCTACATATTATGTGCGCATCGTCCTGAGTGAACTGCCTGAGTCGAAGCAACCCGTGCAACTGCCCGCTTTTTTCGTGCCTATGAACCGTGCCCAGCTCAAAAAACCTCAGGGGCAGGTCCCGGTATGAACGGATCGCCGACTTATAGATCAGCATGTGGGCGAGGCAGTTCATAGGCTTGATCCCGTAATCCACCTCGTCAACCCGGGTAAAGTACATGTGATCGCGGTAATTATCGTAATGCCCCGACTGTTCCCACATTTCCTTTTTCAGCAACTGGGGCCCGACGACCATTTGGTAGCCACGCTTGAGATGCTCGGTCCGCTCGAACTCTTCAATGAGGTACCGAAGCATGGCACCTTTGGGGTGCCATATAATCATCCCCGGCCCGACATCTTCCGAAATGGAGAACAGGTCAAGCTCTCGTCCCAGCTTACGGTGGTCGCGCTTCTTGGCTTCTTCCAATAGGTGCAGGTGATGGTCGAGGTCCTTCTTCGTGGGGAATGATGTTCCATATAGCCTCTGGAGCATCTTGTTCCGTTCGTCCCCTCTCCAATAAGCGCCTGCCGTTTTCGTAAGCCTGAAGGCCTTTATCATGCCCGTATGCGGGATGTGCGGACCTCGGCACAAATCGGTGAAAGTCCCCTGTGAATAAAGACTCAAGGTGGGTTGGTCGATCGTCTCGATCAGCTCTACCTTGTAGTCCTCCTTCTTGTCTTTGAAGAAAGCCAATGCCTCGTCTTTGGTCACCGTTTCGCGGCGAAACGGCAGCTTGCCCTTCACGATGTCCCGCATCCTCGTCTCAATGGCCTCGAGATCGACGGGAGTGAAAGGCCGAGGGCTGTCGAAGTCGTAATAGAACCCATCCTCCACCGCCGGTCCGATGGTGACCTTCACGTCCGGGAACAGTTCTTGGACCGCATGGGCCATTATGTGGGACGTGGAATGGCGAAGTATGTCCAACCCTTTAGGGGAATCGATGGTGATGGGATTCAGTTCGCCCGAACACTCCAACGGCGCCGAAAGGTCCACATCTTCACCGTTAAACTCGGCAGCGACTATGGGCTGCCCCGAATTTACGGCCATGTCCTTGATAACCTCTTCGGGAGTGATTCCGGCGGGGTAGCTCTTCCTGGTTTCCTGGACTTGAATCTCGACGGAGGGTTTCATGCTACTGCGTAACAGAGGAGGGGTTGTCGGCTGCTTTGTGCAACCAGTGTTTCATAGCCATTCACACCTCACAGTATTGCAACTTTAGCTGTCCGGCTGTTTCTTACGGATCCTGAAGATGCCGTGGTAGGCGCGTGGGGATTTGAACCCCAGACCCTCACCGCGTCAAGGTGATGCTCTCCCCCTGAGCTACGCGCCTATAAACATGCTCTGCGATACTTAACAACGTGGCGGACTATTGTCAAGGGAAATCGCCTTTTGCTCGTAATCATGAACTTATCCGAACGCTCTCCCCGGGCCCCGCCCTGCTATCCGATTTGAGAATCCGAAGCGGCCGCGGACGGCTTCTCATGGGGCCGCAGCATCCCGTCCTCCATCTCCAGGATGCGATCAAATACGTCGAGCGCCCTATGATCGTGGGTGACCACGAGCACGCCGGCCCCTTGGTCGTGGGCCACCTTGCGGAACAGTTCCATTACCTGGCGTCCTCGCTCCCCATCCAGGGCGGCAGTGGGCTCATCGGCAAGAACAAGCCGGGGTCTGTTGGCCAAGGCCCGGGCTACGGATACTCTCTGTTGCTGGCCGCCGGAGAGCATGTATGGCAGGTTGTCGATTCTGTCGTCAACCCCTAGATACGTGAGCAACTCCATCGCGCGGCGCCGCGCCGCGCGTGAATCAATATCGTTTATTTCAAGGGCAAGCTGCACGTTTTCCAATGCGGTCAGGAAAGGTATCAAGTTGGCCTTCTGAAATACATACCCGATGAACCGACGTCGAAAGGAACGGACATCCACCATTTCCACGGGCCCGTCCATCACTTGAAGGCCCCCCAAGGAGATACGTCCGGCGGTAGGAGGATTAATCAACCCGACAGCGGTAAGCAGCGTGGACTTACCGGACCCGCTGGGTCCAAGAAGCGCAACCACTTCACCGTCGTTTATGGTGAAAGAAGCGTCACGAACGGCTATTACCTCGGTGTTGCCGCTGCCGTACACCTTGGTTAGGCCGTTCACTTCCACGGATGCGGCGGACCCCGTCATGACAGTACCTCGTTGGGTCGCACCTTCATTGCTTTCCATATGCCCAAGACGCTGGATAGAACCGAGATCGCAACAACGATGAAGGCAAGTTGAATCAGGTCTTCCTGTGTGACGAGCACCCGCCTTGGGAATTTGGGAAAGATCCATGAACCGAAGTAATATGCCAAAGCGTATCCGCAAATACCAAGTATGAGGGCCTGTTGCAAGATGAGCCCCAGTATCACCGACGTGCGTGCTCCCATTAATTTTAACATTGCAATATCATGGACTTTGTCCAGCGTGAGAGTGTAGATGATCAGGGCCATAATTATTGCGGAAATGATGATTAGTAAGGCCTTGAAGAGACCAAGTTGCCGCCGTGCACGGTCCACGCTGCCCTTGAGCAACAAGTCCCTTTGTTGTGCGCTCGTATGGACCGACACGTCTCCCCACGCCGAAATCAAGGTTGCCACGGCTTCGGGGTCGGTACCCGGAGCCGTCCGCACGATAACGGCGCTCACCAGAGGTTTCTGAATGGCGGGGAGCTCCTCCGTCGCGCCTTGAAGTCGTTCGATCAAGAAAGGCTGAGTTTTTCCGATGTCCAGTCGTTCCGCCCGAGAACGCCGAGCTTGGCGCTCCAAGCGAAGCGATTCACCCGCCACGTCGAACTGAACGGCAAGGGCGTCCCTGACGGTGAGGAACGCGAGACCATCACCCCCCTGCCCGACCATGCCGGCGGTGACGCCCACAACGACGTATTCGTCCCTTCCCAAGGTGATCCGCTCCCCCAATTCCAGACCGAGCAATCGATCCGCGATCATCTCGTAGTGCCCCGCGGCCAGAGGCCGGCCTGCGACCAAGGGCAGCCAATCTCCTCTGTCATCGGGCCACGAAAGCCCCTGGATTTGCATTCGAAGCGACCGACCTTCATGTTCCCGTTGAATTACGTGCGATACGAAGGCCCGTGCGCTCAGGACCCCGGGGACGGACCGAAGCCTGTCCTCTAAGTTAAGAGGTACACGGGAAATCTCGGCAAACGGTCCCCTGGTATTCTGCTGGACTACCCACAGGTCCGCGCCGATTCCGTCCAACAATAGAACCGCATCCTCTATCAAGCCCCGGTATATTCCGCCCATACCCATAACTATCATGAGGAGCAGACCTACACCGACGGCCGTGAGCGAAAAGCGGACCGGATTGTGTCGTATGTCGCGGACCGCGAGGTTCATTTCGACTTTACCCGCCGACCATCCAGGGGTGTTGAAGGGTCGGGTGCCGTTACGAAAAACTCATTGGGCGCCAACCCTGATGTCACTTCTACCTTGTCGATACCGCGAAGCCCGATGCCCAACTCGCGCCAAGTCGCGTATCCATCCCGTACTACGTACACTCCGGGCTTGGACCCACGCCACACCAGAGCCTGGACAGGGACTGCCGGAACACCCGGTTTCCTGCCGGTTTCGATGTACACCTCGGCCCGCTGCCCGACGGCCCAGTTTTCCGGGAGAACGTTCACCAACACGTCCACTCGAAATTCTCGTGTTTCACGATCGACCTCACGTCCCATTCTAGCCGTACTTCCGGGAAATTCCCGGGCCGGCAGGGACCGGAAAACCACCTTGGCAGGATGACCCACGGCGAGCCCGCTCATGGCCGATTCGTCCACCCAAGCCGCTATCCACATTTCCTTAAGCGAAATCAGCCTGAATATGGACGCCCCCGGCACGACCACATCGCCGGCTTCCCTATCTCGTCGCACAACCAGCCCGTCGAATGGGCTGAGGATTCTGGTGTCCGCCAGGCGCGCTTCCTGGTAACGAAGCCGTTCCTCTGCGGTTAACACCTGTCTTTCGCCCTCCATGGTCGCCGCGGCCCCCTTTGCCACCTCAGCGTTAGCCACGTCCAGCTTTTCACGGCTCTTTTCTATGTTCTCCCTGGAAACGCTTTGGGAGGCGGCCAGTCCTGAGTAGCGGTCATAATCCCTCCGGGCTTGCTCGAACACGGCCTTTGTTCTTGCCTCGTCCGCTTTGAGACGGTCCACCGTGGCCTGGGCCGCGTCCAAGGTCGCCTTGGCGATACGTACTTCCAAGCGCAACTCTTCATCATCCAGGCGCGCCAACAAGCGGTTTTCTTCTACGCGATCGTTTTGGTCGGCCGTCAATTCCACTATTCGCCCCTGTATCTTGGCGCTTACCGTAGTCTGAAACCGCGCCTCCAGTGTGCCGGTGCCCATCACACGGGCGACAACCTCCTCTTTCTCTACGGGTCGCACCGTGACGGTGAGAGGCGCAAATTTGAAGTAATAAATCGCGCCTACCGCGACAAGCGCGGCAACCACCCACGGAAGCCATTTACGGAGCGATCTTCCAATCCTGGGATGCACTTCCTTAACCGCCTTTCGTCATATGCCGCACCCGGCGGCCGATTCAGTCGCTGAAGGAGCCGAAAGTAAGGGCTTCCGTCAACTGCTGCAGCCGTGCGAAAGCATCGTCGGAGATGTTGACGATCTCGAAGCCGGTATAAGCGCCTTCGGCCTCCCGTCTCACCCATTTACATCGGGCCTTAAACTTGAAGGATTTGATTTCTATAAATTTCTCCGGCAGTATGATAAGGCTCTTGGTTTCGTTAACTTGAGCGTCAATGCCGATTAAACCCACTTCGTCGTCCGTTACGTAACGCATGCGTCCCACGATCGAGGGGTCTCGTTCATCGTAAACGGGGATGGGAAATGCCAGATAGTGGCCTTGGCGGTCTTCCGGTACGTCCGCCTGGGCCGCGACGGTTCGCATGTACAGGGAGGAGCGACCATAGAGTTCCCCCGGGTCGATCAGTCCATCGTCGAGCAGTTCCTTGAACAGGGCCTGGAGCGCCCCGTACCCGCAGCCGTACCGTCGCATCAACTCGCCGTCGGTAAATCCGTTCTTGACATCCTGCGCAAGGGCCCTTCTGGAGACATTGGGAACGGACGGGCCCGCGATCACGATATCCTGGGCGGAGCCGGTAATGTCGTCCTCCATTATCACCACGCTCTGGACCTCGTCGCTGAGGATTGCCGGCTCCTGCACTATTACTAGGGTCTGCTGGTCGTCGTTGGAAAGCATTTGCTCATTCACCGCGAGCAACCGGGATGGAGTACCACGGAGGGGTTTGAACAAGTCCCGGGCGTTGGCGGGGGCCGTGAAGCCGCACACGGGGCACGTGTCGAACGCCACCACATGGAGCCTGCCGCAGCCGGGGCATTCCCACGGGGCGTCGTCACCTCCTTCGTCCGATCCGCTTTCCGCTTCGATGTCCAGTTCGTCCATCATTGCAGCCATTTCCAGGCTGCCTCGAAGGTCCACGGTAACGTACGCCGATGCCGAACGTTTATCCACTTCCTCCTGGCTGATGAGCCCGACCCTCACAAGGTTGTCCAGTAAGTCCTGGAGCCCGTTGGCCGTAATTCTGTATCTCTCCATTAATTGTGCGTCGGTCCTGCCCGCCCTGATATCGCGTACGGCCCCTGCCGCGTCGATTTCGCGACCGGGCTTGTCGTTGCGCCCCCGTCTTTTGATTTCCCAGTTGCCGCCTCCGCTCCCGGTGGCGTCCTCCGACAAGAAAGAGCTCGCCATGAACCCGGGCATACGTTGGTTGAGTTCGTCCAACGTGACCATCCCCGCTTCCACGAGCTTGGAAAAGAGACTGCTCAGTCCCTTGGGGGCAAGTCCGTACTTGAGCATGAGGGCTGAATCATCCATGCCGGCCCGCAGATCATTGAGGGCTTCCCTGATTCGTATTTGTCGTTTTCCCATGAAGGCCTCCACGACTCGGGCCGCATTCGGCTTCCGTAGCCGGCTGCAGCGGGTCAATTCATCATAGTATATCAGGGAACAGCGAAGAAGGAATATATATCCCCGCGGGTAACCATTCAGTCTCGTGGGGCAGGCTTTCCAGCCTGCCCCACGTTGAGAGGAAATTTTTCCGCTCATAAGTGAATGGTCACCCCCCGCGGAAATATGGGGTCGCGCCCCCTCTCTCTGCCCCTTCGGTATCAGGCCTTCAGCGACGCCATATCAATCACAAAGCGGTACTTCACACCACATTTCAGCATGCGTTCATACGCTTCATTGATAGCCTGAATCTCAAGCACTTCGATATCTGGTGACGAACACATCGCGCGAAACCCGTCATGGGTTGGAAGCGGGGCTTGTGAGGATAATGGATTCGATCCGGTCAACCGCCTCGAAGTGTTTGTCCCTGGTAAGCAAGGTCGCGCCTGTTTCCATACAGCAGGCAGCGATCCAGACATCGTTTATGGGGATCTTCCGACCTTTTTTCGCGAGGGAGGTGTAAATGCCGGCATACTTGCGGGCGACATGCTCGTCAACGGTTACAATCTCAACGTTGAGCCGGCTGATGAACTGATGGAGCTTGTTCTCGTTGATCTCACGCCGGCTGCCTTTCATGAATCCATAAATGAGTTCGCCCAAAACAATGGAGGGCATGAAAAGGCGCTCACCGGAGGTTGCGAGCAAGTCGACCACGTCAGGCAACCCCTCGGCAAAATCGCTGTAGATGTTTGTGTCCAGGACAAACTTCAAGGCCAGTCTCCTTCACGGATTTCTTCAAAAACTTTGAGCGATTGCCTCAATGCTTCGGCTTCTTCATGGGACATCCAGCCGGCAAGCTCCCGGACGGTCCGTTCGCGGTTCTTGGCAATGCCGAGCTTCTCATC
>JAZDOF010000403.1:0-3244 GCA_043799015.1 Pseudomonadota bacterium
GCTCCTTTCCAGTTCGGCAGCATAATTTTCAAGCTTTTCCCGCATCGAGTGAAGCTCTTCGTTCTGGAATTCAAGCTCGACCTTGCTCTCCTCAAGCTCTAAGGTTCTCTCCCCCACTTTTAATTCGAGCTCATCGTGGGCCCTCCGTAATATCTCTTCAGTGCATTTTTGGTCGGAGAGGTCGGTAATGACGCCGCAGATAAAAGTCTTTTTACGCTCATTCACCGCACTCAGAGCGAGCTTTACCGGGAGCTTCTCGCCTCCGGAGGCCAGAAGCTCCGTCTCTCCTCTCAGGTCCTGTTGAGTCTCTGTTTCGTTGATGCCTTTGACGAAACGGCTGATCTTCGTGCGCTCTTTGGACGGAATGAAATCATAGAAGGAACTGCCGCAGAGCCTTGCGCTGTTAACGCCGACCATATGCTCAAAGCTCTTGTTACAGGCGAGGATGAGCCCTTCCGGGGTAATAACCGTCCCTCCTTGGTTCATCGTCTCGAAAAAAACGCGGTAAGGATATTCGGCGCCTCTTAGGGTGAATATCTGTTCGCCTTCAGGGGTAGAGACCACCAACGCGTCGACCGCGCCGCTCCTGATCGCCTCGATGGTCTCCTCCGCCTCTTGAAGACGGGCTTTCAGGTCCTCCATCTTTTCTATTGCGGATTTTGGAATGGGGCTTGCCGCGGTCTTCGGTTTCGATGCCCTTGTCTTTATCTTCTTCATAACCTTTTCATATATTAATCTTCGGCCGCAGGTCGAGGCCTATAAGTATTCTTTCGGTATTCGACATGTCGCCGATAAACTTGCGCAGGGGAAGGGGGAGCTTCTTTATGAGAGTTGGCGCGGCGATGATCTGTTCGCCTTTGGCAAGGACCGGATGCTGGTAAATATCGATCACCTCAAGCTCATAGCGGCCCTTCAAATGTTCCTCGCAGATCTTCTTGATGTTCGTAATCGCCCTTGTTGATGCTGGGGTGAACCCCGTGACGTAAAGCTTCAGGATATAACGTTCCTCTCCGGCCTGTTTGAGCGCCTTCTTCATATCACTTATGTTTATGTTGCTCTCGCTTTTTTCCTTGGTCATGGGTTCTTCCTCCTTAAGCCGCCGGCCGTAGGTCAAGCCCGACGAGCACCCGCTCGGCATTCGAGAGGTCGCCTATTATCTTTCTGATCGGCACCGGAAGCCTCCTCACCAGCGTAGGGATAGCGAGAATCTGGTCTCCCTTCGCGAGTTGGGGATTCTTCAAAAGGTCGATCACCTCTATTCGGTATTTGCCCAAGAGGTGCTCCTCACAGAGCTTCTTGAGGTTGGCAAAGGCAATGATGGATTTAGGAGTCTGGCCTGCAACGTAGAGTTTGAGGTCCCATATTTCACTCCCTGCCGTTGTTTTTTCGGGTCCGTTCGATACCTTTCGGGTTTTTGCCGAGGTCTTTGGCGACTCACTCATTTTTCCCCTCGCTATTGTCTGGGTTTTTCAATCCCTATTTATCTTACGATTGATCCGACTTGCGCATGCCCGCTAGAACGCTACGGTCCGCGGCCAGGACCTTTCCCTTTATCTCCTGCTCCTTTAAGGCGGTCAGCAATTCCTCTTCGGCAGACTCGTACTCGACGCGGATTTCGTTTATCTTCGCCTCCATGAGCAGCCGTCTTCTCTCCATCTCCCGTTTGACCCTTTCCAGCTCTTCCCGGCAGACCGCGGCCGCCGCCTCTTCCTTCATCTCCTGGACCTTCCGCGCCACGCCGGTCAGGACCATGCCCTGGCCCACGTACACGTCCGTTAAATCTATGCCCTTGTCCGTAATCAGGAACTCCCGTATCTGGTTGGAATGGGCCATGCCCCTGGATTTTAAGACGTAAAGGCCCCGGGTGCGCTCACCGTTATACTCGATATCCCGGACCAGGAGCCAGGTATCCATAAGCGACGTCACCGCGACCCCGGTCTGCTCCAGGTCGTGGCTGCCGTGGGTGAGGCTCGTGCAGAGGGTGGTGATGTAACCGTTTTTCATCATGTCGATCAGCCGCATCAACATGGACTTTACTTCATCAAGTGTCCCGACGTTCGTCAGGCCGGTTATCGGATCGAAAACGGCAATAGTCGGCCGGAATTCCTTGGTCAGCTTGTGGACGGTGACAAGGTGCATCTCGATGCCGAAGTAGGTTGGCCGCGCCACGTTAAAGTGCAGCAGCCCCTTCTTCACCCAGGGTTCGAGGTTTATGCCGATGGACTTCGCATTCCGGACAATCTGGTGCGCCGACTCCTCCGAGGCGAGATAAAGGCAGCGCTCGCCCCGGCTGCACGCCGCGTTGACGAGGTGTACTGCCAGGCTGGTCTTTCCGGTGCCTGCCGTGCCCGAAACGAGAATGCTGCTGCCTCGGTAATAGCCCTTGCCGGAGAGCATCGCGTCGAGCCGCGGGATGCCGGTCGGTACGCGTTCGTCGGTCGCCTGGTGGTTAAGCCCGACAGAGGTTATCGGTAGGACCGAAAAGCCGGTCTCATCGATCAGGAAGGGATATTCGTTCGTGCCGTGAAGAGAGCCCCGGTATTTGACGATCCGCAGGCGGCGGGTGGATATCTGTTCCGTCACCCGGTGGTCGAGCATGATGACGCAATCGGCCACGTATTCTTCAAGCCCATGCCGGGTAAGGGTGCCCTCGCCCTTTTCTCCGGTGATGATCGCGGTGACCCCCTGTTCCTTTAGCCACCTGAACAAGCGGCGCAGCTCCGCCCGCAGGATGTTGGGGTTCGGCAGCCCGGAAAAGAGGGCCTCGATGGTATCGATCACCACCCTCTTGGCGCCGACCGATTTGATCGCATGGTCGAGTCTGACGAAAAGCCCTTCCAGGTCATACTCACCCGTCTCCTCGATCTCGCTCCGTTCAATATACACATAATCAACCACGATCTTCTTTTTCTTCGCAAGGTCATCGAGGTCGAAACCGAGGGAGGCGACATTCTTGGTCAGTTCCTCCTCGTTCTCCTCGAAGGCCATGAAGACGCCCGGTTCGTTGAACAAGACAACGCCACGGACCAGGAATTCCATGGCGAGCAGGGTCTTGCCGCAACCCGCGGTCCCGCAGACCAGAGTGGGACGGCCCATCGGCAGCCCACCTTGGGTGATCTCGTCGAGACCCTGGATGCCGGTCGGCGTTTTCAAAAGTGATGCCGTGCAGACCTTCTTTGCCTCGGACTTTATCTTTGCTGGCATAAACGCCCTCCCTGTTGTTGAAGTTACAAACACGCCGCAC
>JAZDOF010000410.1:0-4003 GCA_043799015.1 Pseudomonadota bacterium
CCATCGGTTCGAAACTCGCTTGATGCGGTGCGGCAATGCCCAGGGTCGGCGCATTCGCGTACCGGCAGGATCTTGCGTTTGGCGTGGAGAGGAAGGCTTTCCGTCAAGAAAGCCGGTCCTCCAAGAACCTATGAGGGGGGCACCCCGCGAGTTACCGACCGGCAGAGGCCCCGGTCTTTAATTGAGTGATGGGGACAAGCTTTTCCGGCACCCCCAGCGGCTTGTCGACCGCCTCGGGAGAATCAATAAGCTTCCAGTGCAGCGGGGCCGGGTCGTTTATGGCCAGGCCCGTGGGGCAGTTCCTGAAGAACTGGGTGGTCATCCGGAAAACGCCGAAAACGAAGACCGCAACGAGGCAAAGCGTTACGGCGGTTACCACCGCGGCGGCGATGAAGCGGCCACTCTTCCTCGCCAAGTCGTTATGGTTCCCGTTTCCCGGCGTTTCCTCCGCAGGGGGCGAAGGTTCCGAGCCGTCTGGAGTCTGTGTCTCGACGACGGGCGTGCTGTTGCTCGTAACGTCGTTAGTCTTTTCATCGGTCATCGTAAATCCTCACTCCCGGCCGTAAGCCGCCGAACCAGGTTCTCCCCGATCATCGTCAACAGGGGTATCATGTTGCCGACCCCACGTTGTTGGGCGCTGTTTCGCAGATCACCGAGCCAATCGAGATGGTCCCGAACGAAACTCGAAACCTCGGCGGCCGGCCTGTTGGTTATCAGAAAAGCCAGGAATTCAAGTATTACCGCTAAATGATCGGGCGCCCCCCGGTCTGCGGGATCGACGGACAACCCAAAACCGCCGAGCACTTCAGTCATGTGAACGGCCGGGTCGCCCCAGGCATGGCCCTTTTGCCCGCTTAACGGGTGCGATGGATCAAGCGTCCAGGGTTTGTATATGGATTCTTCCAGTCGCAGAGCCGACGCCGGCCCTATGAATCCATCCTTCTCTTCGTTCCACGTGTCCGCAAACCGAGCGGGTTCCGGGATAATTCCGGCGTTTTCCGCGATCTCGAGTTCCACGAACAACCGAAGGGCTTCTTCGGCTTCTTCTCTGTTCATGGGCTCGTCGGACCCGAATAGCCGCGCGAGAATCAGTGCGGCCTTAGCGAGGCGTTCCGGCAGCTCGCTGCGTGACTCCGCCACGACGGGCGCTCTCTCAACGGATGATGCGGTCATTCTTCGTCGTCCATTTCTTCCGGGTGCCCGAAGTTGCCTACAAGATTTGCGGCGGGGTACCCGAGAAAATGATGACCCCTCGCAGGCTCATGCCGCCTATGAGGACGCAAAGGTCAGCCCCGACAACCAAGTATTTGGGCATGTCTCCATACTCGTAGTACTCCACGATACTGAGTATGAAAGGGACAAGGATACCCACCACAACCACTAAAGCCCAGAAGTAAGGACTCAACGCTCCGGAAATCAACATGCCGGCTGAAACGGCGGCCTCGGAGGAGCGGGTCAGGGACATGAACACCAGCAACATCAATACAGCGCCCTCGACAGCGAGAAAAACCACGTGTCCCAAGGCGAAGTTGGAAAGGGTCTTGATGGATTGGACGTCTATTATCGCGGCCCCGATCATGGCAACGGCCAAACCGGTGGACATGGCCGAAGCCAGGAATAATACGGGCATCACCGGTGTGTTCCAAAACGGGACACCGTTGACCACAGCGATGAGCACTCCGGTGTAAATCGCAGTGCAAACGGCAAGAGGGGCGCCGATGATCTCCAGGTAACGCACGTACTTGGTGAGCTTCTTCCCTATGGGGGTGATTTCGTTGAGCCCCAGCGCATAGAGAAAACTGACGGGTATGAACATCGCAAGAATCAACACGCCCCAAGTGATCATGCTGGTGGGATTAAATACAAGATAGACTTGTCGCCACGGCTCCCACAAGCCTGCCTCCAGGTCCACAACCAAGCACAGGGTGCCTATCGTGATGAGGGGCCCCGCGGCAAGGGACCCGGCTCGCGCCATGACCTTGGACCAATCCGGGGCCAAGAGATCGCACGCGACCGCGGCGAGGAACGCGCCGGAGCCCGCACCGGCCAGGAACAGATACGTAACTATGAGCCATCCCCAGGCGCTTTCAGGCATGGTTAACTCCTCTTGTAGAATATCTTGGGTTTGGTGTCCAAGTCGGCTCTTAGCGGTTGGGCCCTTTGTTCGGCAATGAAGCGGGATACCTTGCTGTTCGGATCATCCAGGTCACCGAAAATTCTGACCTGGTTGGGACATGTCGTGACGCAGGCGGGTTCTCCTCCGGCCCGAACCATGTCAATGCAAAACCAGCATTTTATGGCGATCCCGGAAAGGTGGTCCATGATCCTGACCTTGTATGGACATGCCTCCATGCAGTACTTACAGCCGACGCACCGATCCTTTCGAACGAGGACCACTCCCTCGGGCGAGGTGTATATGGCGGCCGTGGGGCAAACCCTTTGACATGGCGCATTCTCGCAGTGATTGCACTGAAGGGGCGCAAACTCCCGGGAAAAGGCCGGGTACCTCCCCCTTTCCTTTTCCACTATCCAGTTAAACGCCTGATCGTATTCCAAACCGTTGTGATTCTGGCACGCCACTTGGCACGCGTGGCAAGCGATACACTTGGTGGTATCTATAGCCATTCCGTAACGGGGCATTCCGGCCTCCTGCGGGATGATCGTTCGGCCTTTGTTACGGCAAACGTTCGGCCCGTCCTTTCGTGCCGACCGCTTACCTTTGACCTCATCCCTTTTCCACGCGGACGACGATTTCGTTGCTCAAATTGTGACCCAGCACCGGGTCGAAATAGGTCGGGAGAAAATCGTTGTACGAGATCCCGTACCCGAACCCGCCTTGACCCTTGGTCTTCGCATACTGCAAATTGCGCGAAAACGCTCCGTAAGGGCTGGGAAGATAAATGCAGTCGGGATGTATGCCTTCGGTCAAACGGGCACGTACCCGCCCCTTTCCGATCGCGGAACTGAGCACCATGCAATCGCCGTCGGCAATGTTCAGCTTCTTCGCCCGGGAAGGATGTATCCACGCCCTGGCCCAGTCGTGTTGAGTGGTTATCCGCATCAGATAGGGCTGATTAACGGTCCTGCCGTGAGTATGATGGGCTTGCTTGCCGTGAATCAGGCGGAAGGACCCGGCATCGTTGAGATCCGGCGCCACAAGGGGCTCTTCCCAAGTCGGGACCTTCTGAAGGTTGTATTGTTCCAACACGGAAGACACAAACTCCAGCTTGCCGCTTTCGGTGTGGAATTTGGGCTCACCCGGCCGCCATTCGTCACCGAACTCCACGACCCCCTCTTTATTGAGTTGTTCGAGGGTAATCCCCAAAGGTGCCAGGGCCGCCCTGTTGTACTCCTCCAATGTGAACGAAAAGTACTCCCCGATGCCGAGGTGGGGCGCCAACTCTCTGAGTATGTCCTCCACGACCTTTGTGTCGTACAGCGGCTTCATCGCCTGCTGCCTTATGGACACCTGCTTACGGTTGACCGAATGTTCCGTATGCACCACACTATCGCGTTCGAGGTAGAATGACTCCGGCAAGATGTAATGACACATCGAGGCCGTCTCGGAAAGCACGTAGTCGAACCCCACAACGAGTTCCAACTTCTTATACCCTTCGATGACGCGAGCCGGATTGGGACAAGTCCTGATGGGGTTGGAGTGATAAACGAAACCGGCCTTGAGCTTGCCCTGCATGGCCAATTCGGGTATGGCATGGGTGATGCCCTGCCCATCGGTCAACGGATAACGTTCGGGGTCCCCGCTGCCGTCCGTCATGGGGCCTTCCACATCATCCGGCTTCGCAAATTTGGCCGGGTCGAGTTTCCCCAACTTGACCTTGTCGGCGAAGTACAGGCCGCCGCGCTGGTTGAAATTACCCAAGAGTCCGTTGATGCACGCTACGGCGCGTACCAACTGAAGGCTGTTCCTGTATTGGGTGCCCATCGCGCCGTGGTACCCGCGTTGTATGAAGGAGCGCGGCGCGGCAAGGGCCATTTCACGGGC
>JAZDOF010000446.1:0-18339 GCA_043799015.1 Pseudomonadota bacterium
CGCCGTATTTCGCCGAAGTACACGTAACTCCCCAGCAGGGCGAACACTAGAAAATAGACGACTACCTTTCCGAGTTTCACGGTTGTTACCTCTTATTTCCAATGAAGAAACGGCAACGGGGGGATGAACCGACGGAGCGCCGCGGAGGCCGGCTTATGGGCACGACTCATGGTCGGGCCCATCCGACATGGAGTTCCGAAGCCGCCGGAACACGGCCGGCGTCCCCGGCGGCAGCCGGCCCGTGAGGAAATGCATTTACTCGTATGGCGGATCGCTTAACGCCGGCCACCCCGTTTGCCGATTCGGTCCGGGCTTCAGACTAGGGCGGATCTGCCCAAGGCGATCACGCGACTACCGGAGTCCAGCGACGGTAAAAATAGACGATGGACCCCACGATGGGCCATGACAGCGGGGCCATGACCACCGCCACCAGAAAGATCAACCACGACTGGCCCGGCGTAAGCATGACGGGTCGCGCCTTTGGGGATTTAGGGCGAATGGAAATTAGATTCTCGTCTTCAGCAAGCCACGAAACCGTGTTCATGAAGAGGTCCCCGTTTCCCTGAAGGCTGAAATACTTATTCGATGCAAACTGTGAGCTTCCAATAACCACGATTCGGGCCTTTGCAGGACGTTGGGGCGCAGTATCGGAGCCCTTGTTCGCGTCCGGCGTCTTTCCTTCGGCTTTGGCCGCAGGCGATTCGTCGGTGAATTCCTTTTCGCCCTCGGGCTTGGCCGGCGCACCTTCTTTGGTTTCAGGGGACGACGTGACCGTCGACACCGCCATAACGGATACCGGTCCCTTGATTCCGGTTTTCTCGTCGAAGGTCGCATTCCCCGACTTCAACTGTGCCTCGTTTATGGTCCAGGAGACGGGACCGGTAAGGGCCAGTTCCTTGGGTTCGGAGTTGGGCGCCGGTTGGGAAAGGACCCGAACCGAACGTGCTTCAGGAAAAAATGAGGCTACGTTGAAGTTCTTCGTGATGGGGAAGTCAACGTAGGTGGTCACCACGGGCATGAGGTAATCTCCCCCCAGTACGCGACTCATTTTGTCCACTATGATATCTTCGCTTGTTTCGAATCCGTACTCCTTGAGCATGGCCGCAAGCTTGGGTGTCTTAAAGGGATTGAGCATCACCAAGATCTTTCCGCCGGCCTTGACATAATCTCTGATAGAAGACAATTCCGGATCGGCCGGGTCCACGGTAGGGCCTGCGATGATCAGCATGGCCGCGTCCTTGGGGACTGCGGGGTTCTGCAAAAGGACGATTTCATCGGTTTGATAGTTCTGCTTCTCAACATGCTTCTTGGCTATGGAGAAGCCGTCCTGTTCGGCCGATTGCGGGGATGTCTCTCCGTGGCCCTTCAGGAAGTAGACTTTCTTGGATTCCGTTCGAAGCAGCTTGACCAGCGCGTTCGTGAACGTCTCTTCATCGCACGTGGTTATGCGCTCCTCTTTGGAAGGCGTCTTGAGAATCACCGTGGGGTAGGCCTGGACATCGTACTTCTTAGCTTCCGCTCGCTTTTGGTCGGGATCCAGGAAGGTGTAATTGACGCCTGAGTAGACTTCGCGGTATTGATCGAACAGCGCACGCGCCTTGTCCTTGCCGCTGAACTCCGTGTTCTCGTAAAAAGCTATAATATCCAGACTTATCCCTTTTTCCTTCAGGGAGCCGATTATCTGTTTGCTTTGGGGGGCCAATGTATATTGGCCGGCCTTGGTTATGTCCCACCGCTTTGGGTGCTGAACGACGATGTACTGAAGCGAAACCAGGATGGCCAGGAAGATCACGACGCCGAATGCGGTCCCTCCTCCAAGAAGGAGTTGTCGGTGTGTACTTGCAAATCCCATCGTTTATCCCCTCCAACGGTGAGTTTCCACCGAGCGCAGCGTAAGAAAGAGGAAGAACAAGCTGAAGAAGACGAAGAACGAAATGTCTTCGACCGCCAGAACACCCCTGTTGAGAGCGTCAAGGTGCTCGAGAATGGATAACTGCCGAATAACGGTGCCGAGGCCTTCACCGGCAAAAGATGCCCCCCAACTGATGACCCAAACCATAAGGGCCGCCACGAATGTTAGGGCCGAGGAAATGATTTGGTTTTCGGTGAGGGAGGATATGAAGAGGCCCATGGACATGAATGCCGCTCCCATGAGCAATAATCCGAGGTAGCCTCCACACAGGGGTCCCAGGTCCGGTTGACCCAATCCGAACAGCATTAGGATGCACGGGGCCGTACCAAGGAGCATAACCGCGAGCACCAACCCGGCCGCCAAGAATTTTCCGACTACGAACCCCAAGTCCGAAATGGGGTAAGTGAGCAACAGTTCAATGGCGCCGGACCGTTTTTCCTCAGAGAAGAGCCTCATTGTGATCAACGGCATGACGAACAGCAAGATGATCCCCATGTTGGACACATAAGGACGAATCACCACATCCGTCATATTGATTCGTTCCGCCATCATCGGGTTGGCGGTGGCTTGAAGGCTCAACAGGTTTAGAAACAGAACGTTCATGTAGAAGAAATATCCGGCCACAAGAAGGAACCCGCCGATCACGGCATAGGCGATGGGGGACACGAAGAAATTGGCAACCTCTTTGCGGAATATCGCCGACCATCCTCTCATGAGGCACTCTCCCGGGTCTCTTCCAGGTCCGATGAGGCGACGTCGTCGGACTCTTCGGTCGTGAGACCTATAAAAACGTCTTCCAGACTTACATCAACGGGCGTGAGCTCAAGAAGGTCCCACCCCCTCTCCACAACGGCACGAGAAACGGTCGATCGAACATCGAGTCGGGACTCGGCCTTAACCATGAACTTAACTTCCCCGTCTGCCGGGATGCCTAACGATTCCACGGACAAGATGCCCTTCATCCCCTTGAGAAAAGCAGCGGCCTGATCCTCCGGCGCCCTCACGGCCACCCTTATTCGTCCGGATTTGCCGTGCTGAAGGGTAAGATTGGACGGGGTGTCCTCCGCTACGATAGTGCCTTTGTTAATTATGATAACCCTGTCGCAAACTTGACTAACCTCCGGCAGTATGTGAGTGGATAGGATCACGGTTCTATTTCGGGCGAAGCTTTTGATTAGACGCCGTATTTCACGGATCTGTCGAGGGTCCAGACCGATGGTTGGTTCGTCAAGAACCAGAATGGGTGGGTCTCCGATCAATGCCTGTGCCAATCCTACCCGCTGCTTGTAGCCCTTGGAAAGATTTCGGATTATCTTTCCCACGACTTCGTCGATTCCGACCGCCTTGGTGACTCTGGCCACCTCGGCATTGCGTTCGCTTGATTTGACTCCTTTGGCTCTTGCGACGAAGCCCAAGTAGCTCCTCACCCGCATCCAGTCGTAGATCGGAACGTTTTCAGGCAGATACCCTATCTGCCGCCTGATCTTCAGCGAGTCGGCGAGCACGTCCATCCCCCCCACGCGGGCCGTCCCCGCCGTAGGCGGCGAGAAGCAGGTGAGTATTCGCATGGTGGTCGTCTTGCCGGCGCCGTTGGGCCCGAGGAATCCTACGATTTCCCCTGACTTGATATGAAAATTCACATCCTTGATAGCGGTAAACCGACCGTATCGTTTGGTCAGTCCTTCAACCTCTATCATGAGATCTC
Source organism: Pseudomonadota bacterium (assembly GCA_043799015.1). Lineage (GTDB taxonomy): Bacteria > Desulfobacterota > Desulfomonilia > Desulfomonilales > Desulfomonilaceae > JAZDOF01. The sequence goes on from JAZDOF010000446.1 coordinate 3,618, forward strand.
CTCCTTGGAACACTCATTTCTCAACCGCCCCATTTAACTCGTCGTAGGCCGGTTGTCAAGGGATGCGCGATGGCCGCTCGTTTTCGAAGGTTGATCAAGTAATAGGCAAAACCTTTGGGCCTTGTTGACTTTTTGGGCTTACGTGCTATTTCTGTCCCAGCGTGGAACCGGAACGAGGAAGGCGAATGATCGCCTGACGGCCAATCCTCGGATCGGAAAGGATATTAGGAGGTCCCGGCCATGTTGAAAGCTGCCCTCGAAATCACGCTCGTCCTTGGCGTGTCGGCCGTACTTATCCTGCTCCAGCCCCTGGGGGTGACCGCGACCGAGAAGAACAATCAAAACGCGCTCGAGGCGGAAAACCTTTTCTTCACCGGTAGTCACCTGCTGTCGCGTAATGAGATGGACGCGGCCCTTGCCCCCCTGGAACAGGCGGCGGCCCTTGATCCCGGTAATCCCAAGTACAAAGGCGTGCTCGCCGTGGCACACAACAATTTGGGACTGAAACTCAGGAAGGAAGGCCGAATTGAAGATGCCCTGGTTCATCTGAAGAAGGCCCATGATCTGGAACCCGGCGACAAGGACATAAAGGCCAACTATCTTCGAACCGCGTTTGAGGGTTTGCCTCTTAAGACGGATCGGATGAAGACGGAAAAGAAAATAGAGTATATGAGGGACGTTCTAAGAATTAACCCCGGCGATCCCGAGGCCGGAAAAGCTTTGGCCGCCCTCTTGAACAATCTTGGGGTCCTCAAGGGCAAGGCAGGGGCCCACGAGGAAGAAATAGCGGTTCTGGAAGAGGCGGCTTCCTTGGACCAGGCCAACCAGAAAATAAAGGATAATCTAGTAGTTGCCTACTACAATTCCGGTATGACGTTAAGGAAGTCCGGAGACCATGACGGAGCGATCAAACGATTGGAGAAGGCCCGGGATTCCGCCCCGAAAGACGCATCGATCACGGACGAGCTCGCTGAGACCATAGCGGAGAAGGCTGTAAGAAGCGGAAAGGATGGAGATCACGAAGCCCGCATAGCTCTGCTGAAGGACGCGCTCAAGATGCGCCCCGAGAATGCCTCAATGAAGAAAAACCTCGCTTCCGCGTACAACAATTATGCCGTTGCCGACAAGACGGGGCTCAAGACGGAATCCCGCATAGACCTGCTTGAGAAAGCCCTCAAGTTGGACCCGACCAATCAGGCGTGCAAGAGCAATCTCGCCCGTATACTTCTGGAAGAAGGGGTAAGAGAGGCCGAGAAGGGTGCTGACGACAAAGCGGTAAAGATAATGGAACAAGTGCTCAAGCTGGATCCGGAAAACAAAGCGGCTAAGCGTAATCTCGCCGCCTTGCATCACAATGAGGGGCTTAAGTGGGGGGAGAAGGGCGAGCATGAGAAAGAGATAAGCCTACTCAGAAAGGCTCTGAAACTTGTTCCCGCCGGTGAGGAAATCAAGGCCGACCTATCCATGGCTTACAATGATTATGCAGTGAGCGTGGGAAAGAAAGGGGACCGTAACAAGCAACTCCAGTTGCTGTCCGAAGCCGCAAAGCTGGATCCTGGGAACAAAGTGATCAAGGAAAACCTCACCCGGGCCAAACAGCTTGCCGAACAGTCGGCCAAAGACCCGGCCAAGCCGGCGAAAAAGAAAAAGGATGACTAATCGGATTCAAGCATTATCTCGCCGGCATCGACCGGGTCCCCGTTACGGGGACCGTTGCCGCCGTAAGCATAGCGGTGTTGACATCAAGCGGCGTGGGTAATAGAATAACCCCGCTTTCCAGTCAGGCATCCCCGGATATTAGGTTTTATACATGATTGCCAAGTTCACCCGTAAAGACTTCCTGGAGGCCCTGTTTTCCGATTATTACAAGCAACACAAAGGTTTCATACTTGTAAAGAGCGTCAAGCGTGGAGACCCGCGAACAAGCACCCGTTATTTCCCCAATATTGATATCTTGGCACGGGAGCATTACGGCGAAGACAGGGACGTATACTTCGGAATTTGTCCGAGAGAAAGGATGAGGTCGGAACGGGAGCACATCAAGTATGTTCCGGCGCTCTGGGCGGACTTGGACATCGGCGCGGAGGGGCACGAAGAGAAAAGGGTGTTCTTCGAGGGGCCTCAGCAGGCGGCAAAGGCCATCAGGAGTTTTCCAAGGGCCCCGTCCATAATACTCGAATCCGGTCGCGGTGCTCACCTGTATTGGCTGTTGAAACAGGTCACCGAAGTCAGCGACGCTGAACGCATAGAGGAAATTCTCAAGAAGATCAGCGAACATCTCAATTGCGACACCGATTGCAGTCTGGACACGGTACTTAGGCTTCCTGAAACACTTAACACAAAGGTTACCGGAAAACCGGTCAACTGTGACGTAAAATTCATAAACACCAATTTTCGCTACAGCTTGCAGGATTTCGAGAACTTGGCTCAAGCCGTGGTGCTGCCTCCACCCACGCCCAAACCGAAACCCCAGCACGCGGCTCCGTCTCCTGCCCCTCCGGCACCGAAGGTGACCTCTCCGATTCCTCCGGATGAGGGAGAAATGGACGGGGAGCATCAAGAGGTGGAAGCAACGCGGGGTGACGGCATCGACGACATGATGATCGTCGATGAAACGATCATAGATGATCTGATCGACGACATGTCCATGACCGCCAGCCAGGTCATGGAAGCCCCTATGGCCCGTTCGGAAGACGGTGTAATCTCCAACCGGCAGCCGGGCCTGTACGCTCAGGAACTGATCCACGGAGAGTACGCCGTTGCAGCACCCATAGCCGCTCGTAGCGCATTTATCGACAGCCTGTCCACCTCGGGCAAGGAAGTGGAAATAACCCTTGTGGGTGCGACGTCTACGATCAACGGTACGGTTGTGTGGAGCGAAAGCGGGCTGGTGGGCGTGGAATCCGCGGGTTTCACTTACGCTGTTCCTCTCTCCAGTATACTATTCATCAAAGCCCCGACGACCTGACCACAGGACGCCGGTACTCGCATCTCGTTCCGAGCCTTTCGCGGTCCGGTATCCAAAGGGCAATCGTTCACCATGATGAGTAAAGAATGAACCTCCAAGACACAAAGGCACAAAGAAATCAAAGGGTAATATCTTTTGGGATTTTGCGTGCCGAGGGCCCGGTTTCACGGACAGGCGGAAACAATTTGCAGATCAACCGGTATTTGTAAATTATTTCGAATTCTTCTTTGTGTCTTGGTGCCTTCGTGGTTTGATTTTCCGGGGCCGGCGAACCGTCGCTGTGAAAGTGTCAAAGCCCGGAGCAGCTTCGGCCCGAATCCGACAAAATCACGATCCGCAATTGAGCCGAACTTGACGGGGGGACGCCACAATGCTACCAAACCGGTTCGACTCCGATTAACAAGTTGGAGCCCATGGCCGATTGAGCGAGGTCCGCAGTATGCTTACCTTTCAGGAGTTGATTTTTTCTCTGGAAAAGTTCTGGTCCGATCGCGGCTGTGTAGTGCAGCAACCCTATGACGTGGAGAAGGGCGCCGGAACCATGAACCCCGCTACGTTCCTCCGGGTGCTCGGCCCGGAGCCTTGGAACGTGGCCTATGTGGAGCCTTCACGAAGGCCGACCGACGGGAGGTACGGTGAAAACCCCAATCGGTTGCAGCAATATTATCAATATCAGGTCATTCTAAAGCCTTCACCCCTGGAAATCCAGGACATGTACATACAATCCCTGGCCGCCTTCGGTATTGATCCCCTGGCGCACGATATCCGCTTCGTCGAGGACGACTGGGAATCTCCCACCTTGGGCGCCTGGGGCGTGGGTTGGGAAATATGGCTCGACGGAATGGAGATCACCCAGTTCACGTATTTTCAGCAAGCCGGGGGATTCGATCTGAAACCCGTTTCGGTCGAGATAACCTATGGAATTGAGCGGATATGTATGTACCTCCAGGGTGTGGAAAGCGTGTTCGACCTGAAGTGGACCAAGGACGTTACATACGGCGATGTGCATCACAGGTCGGAGTACGAGGGCTCAGTGTACAATTTCGACAGGGCCGATATCGGTATGCTCTTCAAGCTGTTCGACATGTACGAAGGCGAATGCGTGGCGTTGCTGGACGGGGAAGAGCCCCTTGTCCAGCCCGCCTACGATTATTGTCTTAAGTGCTCTCATACTTTCAACGTGCTCGACGCACGGGGTGCCATAAGCGTGGCCGAACGCACGGCCTATATTCACAGGGTGCGTAACCTTGCGAGAAAAGCCGCTGCCGCCTATCTTGCACAGCGGGAAGCAATGGGCTACCCGCTCCTCAAAAAACAATCCGATGGCGGAGCTGAGTCATGAAGGCCGAATTCCTTCTCGAAATAGGCGCGGAAGAAATACCTGCCGGGTTCATGGAGCCCGCGTGTCGGGCCCTGGAAGAACTGTTCACGGCAACCCTGGACAATGCGTTGATCGGACATGGCCCGATACGGACGTACGCCACGCCACGCCGGCTCATATTGTCCGCCTTGGAAGTAGACCGCAAGCAAGCCTCGCGGGAAGTGGAAAAGGTCGGACCGCCCAAGTCTCAGGCGTACGACGAGAACGGCGTGCCGACCAAAGCCGCCGTGGGCTTCGCCAAAAGCCAGGGTGTCGATCCTTCGGAGTTGATCGTCGTTACCACTTCGCGCGGTGAACAGGTGGCCGTGAGGAGAACCGAGGAGGGCAAGGCGACACCGGATTACTTGGCGTCGATTCTCCCCGGTCTCATCGAACGGATTCCTTTCCCTAAAACTATGAGGTGGATGGACCTGGAAGTTCGGTTTGCCCGCCCGATTCATTGGCTAGTGGCCCTGTTTGACGGCGAAGTCATACCCATACGGTACGGGAATATTGAAAGCGGTAGGACCAGCCGAGGACATCGCTTTACCCATCCGCAGGGTTTTGACGTAGCTTCTTTGGCCGACTTAAGGACCGAACTTGAGGCACAAGGCATCGTTATGGACAAGGAGGAACGTCGGGAGAAGATCCGTGAGTTGGTCCACGCCTTGGGAAGCAGTGAAGGACTGGAAGTCCTTGCGGACGATGAACTACTCAGGGAGGTCAATTTTCTCGTCGAAAGCCCCTACCCGGTCATGGGCCGATTCCACCAAGAATTCCTGGAATTACCGGCATCCATTCTCACCACATGCATGAAAAAGCACCAGAGGTATTTTGCGGTCTTGGATGCGGAAGGGAGAATCACCAACCGGTTCATCGCATTGAACAACACCCCCGTGAAGGATCCTGCCGTCTCCGTCAAAGGGCATGAGCGGGTCCTCAAGGCAAGGCTGGAAGACGCTCGCTTCTATTTCCGTGAAGACAGAAAGAAGCCATTGATCGACCGTTTGGACGCCCTCAAAGGCGTGGTTTTTCATTCCAAGCTCGGGACCTCCTTCGAGAAGGTGCAACGATTCACCTTTCTGGCGAAAAAGCTTGCAGAATGCTACGTGCCCGAAAGAGAAGCGGAAGTTGAGCGAGCCGCTCTTCTCTGTAAGTGCGACTTGGAAACCGGCATCGTCTATGAATTCCCGGAACTCCAAGGGATCATAGGCAGCTTCTACGCCAGGATGGACGGAGAGTCCGAAGATGTGTGCGTTGCGGTCAGGGAGCATTATCTTCCGGCCTATGCCGGAGACCGCCTGCCGACAAACGTTCTTGCAGGCCCGCTTTCCATTGCGGATCGTATTGACACCATCGCCGGTTGTTTCAGCGTGGGCCTTATTCCCACAGGAGGGGCCGACCCCTATGGCTTGAGGCGCCATGCACTCGGGATCATTCAGATTGTGATTAATCTGGGTAAGCCTCTTGACCTCGTTTGGTTGGTACGTGAAGCCGTCGCTCAGGTCGGAGAGAAAAGGACCCGACCCGAGGAAGAAGTGGTGAGCGATGTGGTTGATTTCATAAGGACCCGCTTCGTCAACTTCCACACCTCTCGGGGATATCCTTTGGATGTGGTTGAAGCGGCTGTAAGGGCTCGCTTTGACGACATAACGGACGCTTTCCGTCGAGCGGACGCTCTCAACCGCTGGAAAAGGGGAGCGGACTTTGACGCGATCATCATCGGCTTCAAGAGAGTCATGAACATCCTCAAGAATACCGGTCAATTCGTTTTGGAACCTGCTCTTCTAACGGAAAAAGCGGAGAAGGACCTTCTTGACGCTTTCCTTGAGGTTCGCGACCTCGCCTCTCCGCTGATACAATCCGGCGATTATGTGAAGGCGCTTGAAATTGTAGCCGACCTAAAGGGCCCCATCGACCGGTTTTTTGACGGAGTCATGGTCATGGTGGAGGACGAGCGGACTAGAAACAACCGATTGGCACTGTTGCGGACGATCGCGGACTTCTTCGCCCAAATCGCCGATTTCTCCTTTATCGGTTCAACGGCTTAAGAACGCATTAGGGGCGCCCCAAGAGGCGGCGCCCACGAACTCGGTTCGACTCCCGCGGCGTCTCGTTTCAAGTTCCCAAGTTATTTGCAGCCGCGGATTTCAACTTGATGAATCGGAAGTGGACCCAGCCGGCTTTGCCGGAGCCGGCCACCACGCGGTACCACATCTCCGAGCCGAGTTGACGTTTTTCCGTCACTTTTACCTCGTCTCCGGAAGAAAGCCTGGCCACGACCGGGGCATCCATGTCCGGGGACCGTCGCATTCTCAGGGTCTCTGCGGTGACCTCACCGGTCAATGCCAGAGGCATGGACGATTCTTCCTTCTTCAGGTCCTTGTCGGTAGGCTTCGGCGTGTCCGGCCCCTTGGGGGGCGTTAGTCCGGCCACGCGTCGCTCGGTTGCGCCCTCCGATTTCTTTAGGGAAGAAGCCTTGGCCTCGGTTGCGAACCTTCCGTCCTGATGACCTCGATCCGCCTGTGAGAGACTCACCAAAGCCTGGCCTTCCCCGGCCGGGTCTGCGGGCCCAGCAGGAGGCAACCGTACCGCAAGGTCCGTTTTGCCGGCTCCAGCGTCCGGGGCTTGGGCCTTGGTGCGATCTATGGCGGCGTTCATATCCCGTCTTAGGTCGGACAACACGGACTTGAGCTCAGATATGTCCGCTTGGTCCGCGTGCCTGGCCTCGACCACGTCGGCCATCTGAGTGAGCCGCTCATGTACGGTGGAAGACACCCGAACGAAGTGGATCTGTATCAGGCACGTCACCACCAAGACTCCCAATAGCAGCCATGAAAAATGTCGAAAGGGAAACAAGACGCGTTCGTCGTCTTCTACGCAGAAGGCTGTTTCAAGCCGTTTCTTAATCCATAGATACCACAGGATTAGGAACGCGGCCACGATGGAAAGCATGAGAGTGATCACCACGGCGTGAAAGAGCATGCCTGCCTCCAATTCAAGTGTGGCGATCATTATCATATATTTCAATTAAATGCAAAAAAAAGTTAATGTGGATAATTCGATTGCCGGCTGTCCGCTTTCAAGTTGATACATTATAGCCGATGAAATGCATGATGGTTTTGTTTGTCGCCGGTAAGCCGGTAGATAGGGGAATCCTGGTGCTGATTCGCTTCGGTGAGTGGTTGCCCATTGACAACCGACTCCCGCTGTATTAGCTCATGACAAGGATGTATAAAATGAAGAACCCCACTGCTTACAGACTGCCCGCACTGGTAATGTGCGTGTTCTCCATGGTCGCTCTGATCCAAGGACATGCCGACCTGCGGTTGTGTGACATTACAGGGTTGTGCTTGTGTGATGCAAAATCCGAAGTGACTCACAACCGTTGCGACTGTGTGGACTGCTCGCATTCAGGCAGTGAAGACGGGGTGCCGAACTCAAACGATGACGGTGCGTCGAGCAAGGATCAAGCATGCTGCGATACCTGCTGCAAGCTGCTGCAATCGTTGACGTATCTTCCGTCAAGAATCTTCCACGTGCTTACCGCAAATACTCCTGAATTCCGCCCCTCAGTTTCGTTCCAGCCCTCCATTTCAGACTACCGCCAAGCCGTTTATCGTCCGCCCCGCGCTTAGTCTCTCCCGGTAACCATCCTTTTTTGTCGGGGAATGGAATGTGCGCCACACGGGTTCCAAGGGCCGTGAAACGGTGAGTATCGGTCCGTGACCCGCCTATTCTCGGTCGTTCGACGGTCTTGTGCCCATAACGGCCGTTGCCGAGAGCTCTTGGATGCTCACCATCCATCCCGCTGCACGTTCGGAGCGGGAACGACGGATCGATCCCGCTCGCCGGCTGTGGACGTCTCATTCCCGTAGTGAAAAGCAACGTTCCTTCGCCCGACGTCGCGGCACCATGGGTGAAGTTTTCAAGCTCGCCCACACGTCGGTAATAGTGTTAACGGCCGAATACCGAGTGCCGAAAGCCGTTTCCTCCATTGGCCTGCTGGAACTCGGAACAGAGCGAGGGGCAGGGACGGGTTGAAAATACAAGTCTTTCGGCATCGGCCGGCAGCGCAAAAAGAAATGAGTTGCGAGGATCGTATCATGAACCAAACGTCACCGAGACCCGACATCGGTGCTCTACGGAGGCGGTCGACGGCCGTGAAATCCGGGCACGACCCCGAGTTGGTCCCCCTACCTCGCTTTCGATGGACGACTCGGGTTCTGGTTCCTTTCGGCATATTGGCGGCATTCGTCTGTCTGCTTTTAGTCACCACGTACCGCGAGTTCCTTCCTGTCGTATCCGTCAAGGTAATGCCGGTGGTAACCAAGCAATTCAGCGGTCCCGCGACAGGTACAGTCGCGGTTCAAGCAGCGGGTTGGGTTGAAGCCGACCCTTTTACGTTTTATGTGACGGCGCTGACCGACGGCATCGTACGTGAAATCCTGGTCCTTGAAGGTGAAACGGTGCAAGCCGACGGAGTTGTCGCTCGACTCGTGGATGATGACGCTCGATTGGCATTGGAAAAGGCGGGAGCTGAAGTAGAGGTGCTTGAAGCGTCATTGGCCTCCGCGGAGGCGGACTTGTATGCCGCCCGAACCGAATGGGACAACCCTGTGGGCCGTATTCAGGCGGTCAGCGTTGCCGAGGCCGAATTGCGACAAGGTGTGGCCGGTCTGAACCAGACCCTGGCGGAGCTGGAAATGGAACGCGCACTTCTGGATAGGGCCAAGAGCGATTACGAACGCGCCGTGCCGCTTAACGGGTCGGGATCGATTTCCAACGCCGAATACGTCAAACAGCGATCGCTGTTCAACGCCCAGACCGCAAAGGTAAAGGCTTTGGAAGAGCACCGTAAGGTTATCGAGGCGCGAATAGCCAAGTACGAGGCGGACTTGCTCGCTGCACGTGAGCACATTCGCTTGCGGACCGAAGACCGACACAAGCTTGAGAAGGCTAAGGCCGCCGTTCTACAAGCCCGGGCCGCTTTGGCCCGCGCGAAGATCGTGCGTGAGGAGGCGCGGCTGCGCCTGGATCGCATGGAGGTGAGAGCGCCTTCGGCCGGGGTGGTTATGAAACGCCTGGCCTCTCCGGGCTCCAAAGTCTTGATAGGGGCGGATGAAAAGCAATCCGCCCAAGTCCTCGCCCTCTACGACCCGAATCGCTTACAGGTGCGGGTCGACGTTCCCCTTGCCGAGGCCGGAAAGGTAGGGGTGGGGCAAGCCGCGCAGATAATTGTGGAAGTCCTGCCGGACCGGACCTTCACCGGTGCGGTGACCCGAGTGTTGCACGAGGCGAACATACAGAAGAACACTCTTGAGGTCAAAGTGGCCATCGAGAAGCCTGAACCCATACTAAGGCCGGAAATGCTCGCCCGGGTTCGGCTGCTTGCCGATGTGGGAAAGGGCGCAGAGGAACGACGTCAGTCCGTGTTCGGCCCGGCCGAGGCATTTCGCCGGCAAGGGGGTACGGTTACCGCTTGGCTCGTCCGTGATCGCGACGGCGATTACGGTACGGCCTATCCCCAAACCGTGGAGCTGGGAAGACAGGTGGAGGGATGGGTAGAGGCGGTAAAGGGCCTACAACCGGGAGACCTGCTCATTATTCACTCGCCGGTGGAGCTGACCGCAGGAAAGCGAGTATTTGGCGCAGGCGATTCCTGAGCCGGCCTGCAATCGGGAAAGGAGCATAACATGGCGCTAATAGAATGCCGCAAGCTCACAAGGACTTACAAGAAGGGGGCGGCCTCCATAACGCCTTTGAAAGAGTTGGACCTCGACATGGATGAAGGCGGCTTTACGGCATTAATGGGGCCGTCGGGCAGCGGAAAGACCACCCTGCTCAACCTTATAGCGGGCATCGATTCCCCAACGTCCGGTTCTCTGACCGTTGCAGGCCGGAACATTGCGGCTCTGTCGGGGCGGGAACTGGCACGATGGCGCGCCGAGTACATCGGTTACATATTTCAGTTGTACAACTTGATCCCTGTGCTGACTGCATACGAAAACGTGGAGTTACCATTGCTCCTTCACGATCTAACAAGCAAAGAGAGGCACCTTAAGGTCCGTGCCGCCCTGGAGCTCACAGGCATAGCGAACCGACACGACCACTTCCCGAGAGAACTAAGCGGCGGTCAAGAACAGAGGGTGGCCATCGCCCGGGCCATAGTGGCCGATCCAAAGATCATCGTTGCCGACGAACCCACCGGCGACCTGGACCGAACATCGGCAGCGGAAATCATGGTTCTCCTTCAACAGATCAACCGCGAACTCGGTTGCACCCTCATAGTGGTCAGCCATGACCCAAGGACATCCGACTACGCCGAGCGCACGCTCCATCTGGAGAAGGGCAAGCTGGCTGAACCGGCCGTAATTCCGGCCCCGGCCAGGTCCACGCGTCCCTGACGCGATCCGGGAGGATTCCTATGCTACATCCCAGATTCCTGCCTTTGGTTTTCAAATACGTCGTCCGTCATAGAGTGCGTAGCTGCCTCACCATAGCGGGAGTGGCAACTGCCATGTTCGTGTTCTACTCGGTTCAGGCCATGCAGGACGGGTTCCGCTCCGCAACGGAAGAATCGGCCGGCCGCGCGACTTTGGTAGTGTATCGTCAGGACCGTTACTGCCCTTTCTCCAGCCTGTTGCCGGAGGACTACGGCAAACGTATCGCCGCTATTCCCGGAGTTAAGAGCGTCGCTCCCGTCAAGCTGGTGGTGAGCAACTGCCGTACCAGTCTGGATGTTGCGGTGTTCCGAGGAGTCCATGAGGACGCCTTTGAATCCGGATTGTTCGACATCCGCATAACGGAAGGCTCGCTGGACAATTGGAAGAGACGTTCCGACGCCGCTCTTGTGGGAGAAAGGCTGGCGAAGAGGCGCGGACTCAAGGTAGGTGATTCATTGAACGTTTCCGGCATCACGATTTCGGTCGCCGGGATACTGGAGTCATCCGATCCACAGGACAGGAACACGGCTTACACCCATTTAGGTTTTATACAACGTGCAGCGGGCAACAATGCCGGCATAGTGACCCAGTTCAACGTGGCGGTTAATGATCCGAAGCGGCTTCAACAGGTGGCCGCGGCCATCGACGAGGAGTTCCGCAAAGCACAGGATCCCACTTCCACATGGTCGGACAAAGCCTTCACCGCCCGCGTGGTGAGCGACATTATTGAAATTGTCCGCTTCACAAAATGGTTGGGATGGGGATGCATCGTAGGGGTGTTTGCTTTGGTGGGAAACGCGATCGTCCTTTCGGTAAGGGACAGGATTCGAGATCATGCCGTGCTGCAGACCCTCGGCTACGACCAAGGATTAATTGGAAGGCTGATATTGGCCGAGGGCATGGTCCTGAGCATGGTGGGCGGTCTTTCCGGTATCTTGGCAGGAATGGCCGTGGCTGGATGGGGCGCCTTCAGTCTCAGCGTCGAAGGTTTGAGCATAAACATCGAAGCCGACTTGGTTTCAACGCTCATGGGGCTTGGTCTATCCGTGCTGCTCGGGGCCGTCGCAGGTCTTGTGCCGGCGTGGCAAGCGTCGCATCGTTCTCCCGCCTCTTGTTTTCGGGCGGTGTGACGGTCCATGAGGGCACCGGACATATTTGCAGTGAGCAGGGGACCCCATAGAGACATGATGAGCGACCGGGCTTTCCGACCGGACAATACGCGGAGGATCAAGAAATGCGCACAATACCGTTTGATTATGCAGTACGAAATATGATGCGCTCCCCGGTGCATCTCCTGGCGACCGTTTCGGCTTGTACGCTGGTCGTGTTCCTCGTTGTCGGTGCAGCCGCGTTCGTCACCGGGATGGCTCGGTCTTTGGATGTTTCCTTTGACCGCTCCAACGTAATTCTCATGGCCGCCGGCAGTGAAGACAGTCTTGAACGAAGTCAGATCCCGGTCGGCACGTCCGGTGTGGTGGCCGCCGATCTCCCCGGCATCAAGACTCGACTGGGGGTCCCGTACGTTTCACCCGAAGTTCACGTGGCGCTGACCGTGGGCCTGGGAGGAAAAGAGAAGGACCGCTTTCCGGCCGTGGTGAGGGGGATCGCTCCAGAAGCGTTCCTCGTACATTCTCGAGTTCAAATCGTGGAAGGCCGAGCCCCTCAATCGGGGAATAACGAGATCATGTTGGGCCGCTTGGCGGGCAACAAGATGGGGCTTTCGCCGGAAAGGATCCCCATAGGGAGCAACCTGACGTTCGACAACCGTTCGTGGAAGATAGTGGGCCGGTTTGATGCTCGCGGCTCGGTCATGGACGCGGAAGTATGGGCACCCTTGACCGACCTGCTGGGAGCTGTGAAGCGTGAAGGCCTGTCCTGCTTAGTGGTTTCCTTGGGCGATGCGGACCTTGATGATGTGGATGCGTTCACCAAGCAACGTTTCGACCTGAGTTTGACCGCGACCAGGGAAAGCGACTATTACGCAGGTGTTATGAAGTATTACCGTCCGGTGCGTGCAATGGTTTGGACCACTGCCGGTTTGATAGCGCTGGCCGGCTTGTTGGGCGGCCTGAATACCATGTACGCTTCATTCGCCTCGCGAGTACGTGAATTGGCAACACTTAGATCGCTGGGGTTCTCACGTCCCGCCATTGTCTTGAGTCTGGTTCAAGAGTCGCTGTTGGCCGCATCGGCCGGCACGCTCCTGGCCTGCTTCCTATGCATGCTCTTTGTGGACGGCCGCACTATCCGGTTTTCCATGGGCGTGTTTCAGCTCGCGGTGGATCACAGGGTCCTGTTCTCCGGATTGGCGGTCGGACTCATTACAGGTTTGATTGGCGCTTTGCCTCCGGCGTGGAGATGTCTCCGTCTCCCGATCCCCGAGGCCTTGCGTGCTCAGTAATCTGAAAGAAAGGAACAAAAGCCATGAAATCAATGATCAGCCGGTCCGCGTTTCGCTGCTTAGCAGCGGCGCTCCTCATCAGCCTGACCGTTTCGCTCTTGGGCAGTCCGAACTCCGCGTCAGCCGCGGCTGCCGGTGTGGAACAGGCTCCGCCCAATACCGCATTACCCGAGAACCTGTTCGTTAGGGATCCACCGCCCAATCCTTCCGACGTCGCCGCGGTAAGGGCAACGGCAGAGCAGGGCGGCCGGGTAGTCATAAAGGGTCGAATAGGAGGGGCTCCAGCGCCCATCGGCGACAATCGGGCCATCTTTCTCGTAACCGATTACCAACTGCCCACGTGCAACCCCGGCTGCGGCTGTCCTACGCCTTGGGATGCCTGTTGTGCTCCCCGGCAGACCGTGTTGAACAACGTGGCCACGGTCCAGGTGGTGGACGGGAGCGGAAAACCGCTCAAGACGGACCTGCGAGGCATTAACGGCTTGCGGCCTTCGGCGGATGTGGCCGTTCAGGGCAAGGTGGCCAAGAAGGACAAGAACCTGCTCCTGATAAATGCGGAACAAATATACGTCCGGCCGGCACCTGTGGGAGGTGAGAAGTGAAGTCCGGAATCTAGGTGAAAATACCCTTGAATCTACCTTACAACCGACTTCCTATGGATGTGTCCGCACAGGCACGGATTCCCGCCCCCGCGCATCATCGGGCAATATGATGTACCCCCGACCCAGGCATTATCAACGCACCAAAGGTGCATCCACGGCCTCGTGCATGCTTCCGCTCAACAGCACGATAAACCGTTTGCCTTGTTCCGCCCAATACCGAGCCGTAGAGTCAAGGATCTCCACCAGGGTCCGGAAGTCCTCCTCGGACCGGCGGGCCAGAACGCCACTGTCGTGGTAGTTGATCACATAGCCGATCTTGCCCTTCGATGACATGTCCGTAAGGCAGTCCTCCAGGGCGTCCCAGTTATGGCCGAAGTATTCCGGGAACTGAAGGGCCTCGGCCATCCCCGTTAGGAGCAGGTCTTTACTGTTCATGTCGGCCCCGTCCAGATCGACGAATGTCAGACCACATTCCTCGGCAAGCCGGCGGATTTCCGGTTCGGAGACGCCGGCCTCGAGCCGGTAGACCCCGGATGCCTTTTCGTCTCCTATTATGTGTTGGAGCGTTTCCATAGGCTATTCCTTGATCAATGCGAACGTGCGGTAGTGATCGTCCGTGTAGTAATACTCGCCCGCGGCGCCGGCGACTATACGGCGCGGGCCTCGGTCACGAACTCCGGGAGTCTTTACCGTGTACTCCTTGTAGTAACCTCGCTGCCTGGGCGGCAATCGACCTTCGCGGTTTCCGAAAATCGTCCCATCCTTGGCGTAAGGGAATGGCCCTCCGGCTTTGATCAGCTTGAGCACATCGCGGGCCTGGGTGGGCAAGTCAGCAATGTGAACCGTTTTGGCGGTTTTGTGTCGCCGGTCGACTTCGGGTCCTTGAGTGTAAGCGAGGAAGACCTGCCCATTCGCATCATCGGCAAGGAAAGCGGCCGACGAAGC
>JAZDOF010000513.1:0-5587 GCA_043799015.1 Pseudomonadota bacterium
CCAGCTCTTCGTTGGTGCTCTGCAACTCTTCATTTGATGATTGCAGTTCCTCGTTCGTCGATTTCAGCTCCTCATTGGCGGTTTCCAGTTCCTCGACGGTGGTCTGAAGGTACTCCTTATTCGACCGGAGTTCGTGTTCCAGTTCTCGGATACGGGGGTGTTCTTCCTCTTGAATGACTAGGGATTTCTTTCTCTTGGCGCCTTGCTTCCTTTCCTCGGCAACGTTCTCAAAGATCACCATGAACAGTCCCTTCAGGGATGCCGTCTCCGTAACGGGACTCACGATAAGATTTATGAGTTGATCTTCGCCGTTGGTCTTTACTCGCAATTTCTCGTGCCGGACTTCCTCTTGCTTTGCAACGGCGTCTCGTATGGCCGCGGCCAGTTCGAGCTTCAGCCCCTGCCTTGCCATGCCGACAATACTGCCGGTGAATTCGCCGGACCTGATCTCCAGGTACTTTCCGGTGCGCCTGTGAACGTAAAGGATCTCCCCCTTCTCGTCTATAAGGACTCCCGCCTGACCGTACCTCTCCAAAAGGATCTTTTCCACCACATCGCGATACCCCCCCCTTTTCGGGTTATTAGGATATCCGAGGTCCTGTGCGGTTATGATGTGAGGGTGAATTCCGGTAGTGTCGGTCTTCGACATTACGCCATGTGTTCGGCCCGAATCCTTCCGCCTGTAGATCTTCCACTTTCTGTCCAAAGTGGCAAAAAGATAGGCGTGGTCACCGATCGTCTCCGAGGAGCCGAGAAAGAGCGTCCCGCCAACCTTCAGCGAGTAATGGAAAAGCGAGAGCACCTTTTTCTGGACCTCCGGCCCGAGGTAGATGAGCAAATTCCGACAGCTTATGAGATCGGTCTTCGAGAATGGAGGGTCGGCAATTACGTTTTGCTGTGCAAACACAACCATGTCGCGGATGTTCTTCCTTACCCGGAATGAGCTCTCTTCCTTCTGAAAATGGCGTGTCAGAATCTCCGCAGGTACGTCAGCGGCAATGCTCTTGGGATAAAGGCCGGAACGGGCTGTCTCGATTGCTCCCGTGTCGATGTCCGTGGCGAAGAGCTGGACGCTGAACTCCCTTTTCAGCCCGTCCATGCATTCCCGAAGCAATATTGCGATGGAATAGGCTTCTTCTCCGGTCGAACAGCCGGCAACCCAAATCCGCACGGGATTAGCCGGCTTCCTGTTTTCAAGGATTTCCCGGATGACCTTATCCCTTAGAATTTCAAAGGCATCAGGATCACGGAAAAAATTAGTCACTCCAATCAGGAGTTCCTTGAAAAGGGTCTGGGCCTCCGGTGGGTAGTCCTGGAGGTGACGAAGGTAGAGCGACATTTCGCCGATCCGGTTGACCGCCATCCTTCTCTCGATCCTACGGAGAATGGTACTGGGTTTGTAATGAGAGAAATCATGTCCGGTGTGGGACCTAAGAACGATGAACACCTTTTCAAGGAGGCTCGCCTCTTTAGGAAGGGGCCGGGCCAAGATCAGCTCTCCCCTACCGAAGGCCCGTCGGACGTATTCAATCAGCAGACCCGGCATCCGCTCGACGGGGGTCACATAATCGGCCAATCCCGTGGCGACGGCGCTTCTGGGCATTCCGTCATACTTGGCTGATCCCGGCTCTTGGACCATCCCCATTCCGCCTTCGCCCTTGATGGCTCGTAATCCGAGTGCTCCTTCCGTTCCCGTACCGGAAAGCACGATACAGATGCTTTTGTCCTTTTGGTCCTCCGCGAGAGACCTGAAGAAGAAGTCAATCGGCGTCCGCTGCCCCGGTGGCGCGGTCGGCTCCATGAGATGAAGCTTTCCGTGCAGGATCGCTAAGTAGCGATTGGGCGGGATGATATACACGGTGTTGGGCTCAACGGCCACGCCGTCCACGACTTCCTGCACCTTCATTCTGGTGTAGCGCTGGACCAGTTCGGTCAGGATGCTCTTGTGTGTGGGATCGAGATGCTGGATCAGGACGAAGGCCATGCCCGTGTCGAGGGGAATGTTGGTGAAGAACTGCTCGAACGCTTCCAATCCACCGGCTGAAGCCCCGATACCTATGATGGGAAAGGAGGCCTTGGTATCCGGGACCGAAGGATCCCCTTCCCGGCCCGTAAGCTTATCGGATTTCTTGGGCTTTGCACCGGGTTGTTTCTTGTGAACACCCTCGATTTTCTTTCTCGGCATCTTCGCCCCTCCAGGTACACGGGTCCCAATCCCCTCCGTACTCGAAGTCGCTCCGTCCCGACTCCAAGAGACGAGAAAAGCCCCAAATTCCTTCGAGCCGTACCATTATGGCAGACCGTGGACGGGCTTCGCAATCGTTAATTTACCGACAACACCGATCCGGAGAACCGCCCGATATTGATCTTCGCATAGTCTATGGGTTCGTATTTGAAGGGACGCCCCCCCGTCGTGCGCGGCTTCTCAACATCGGAGGCCCCACGTTGAAACGCCACATGCACGCCCATATCCCGAAAAAGACCGGCAGCGTTGCCCAACGTGTATTTTGACGATCTTCCCACGATTGATGCGGCCCTCAAATCCCCAATCGCGCCGCCTGCAACGTCCCATGAGGCCTGCCGGGAGCCGAAAGCGCTTCGATTCGCGGGGCCGTTCCAGTATTCCCAGTAGTAGTGATAGAGATATTTTTCGTCGGTCGCGGAAGTTTGCTCGTGGCCGGGGTATTTTGAATAGGCGCTCATGTATGCCTTGTCGAACACGCGGTCGCCGTTGTGGTTCTCGGCAAGATGATTGACCAGCCGTTTTACGTTGCCGCCCTTTCCCTCACCGTAGTCGTAAAGAAACCAGCCTATGGCCATGAGCTCCCAATTCACCCGTTCGCTCCAATCGGCCTCGTACCGGTATCCCGTGTCCGCCCAGGATCGGGCCTTTCCCTTGACTCGGTCCTCTATCTCCGACTTGGAGTACTGCGGCCCCCGTGAATAGTAACAACTACCGGTGAAATGCGCCAAAGCCTCGGTGAGGTAGGTGTCCCACACGTAACCGTATGTCATGGAGCCTCGGTTTCCGTCCGTCCAGAACCAATCCCGCTCGTACAATCTAGTGTGGTTTCCGTAGATCAAGTGGCAGGTCTCGTGGGCCAGCGTGCTCCCATACAGGTCTAGAGACGGTTGCGAAAGGTCGCCGTCCACATACAAGTTGATTCCTTGATTTGCGATGGATTTTTTCGAACCGTCGTCCGAGCACCACCAGCCGCCGGCAAGTCCCGGTCTATCGGGTTTTAGGACATGCACAGGAATGAATCCCTCATCGAGAGGCCCCAAGCTGGTTGTTCCGGGTCCTTCCTTACCGAATCCCAGTACGGTCGACGCGGCCGCAAACGGCTCCTGCCAGTAAACAACGTTTGCGGTGAGAGCTTCAACCACCTTCTGACGAATCACGTCCTCATAGTAGAATTTGTACGGTCCCTTGGAGACATAGCCTTGCTGACCGAAGGCACAGACAGCGAAGAGCATCAGAGAAACGGTTATTCCAATTACACGAAGCTTCTTCTTATCGTTCATTGCCGGCACCATTTCTGCGGATCCGGGATTGCGAAGGATGGAACGGTATCGACCCGGTTCGTCGCCTAATGCGGTGATTAGGACAAGGCAACGGCGCCACGACGCGGGTATCCATTCCACCCCCAGGCGAACACATATCAATGGTCTAATGCAATGATTTTAACCTGTAACGCCGATTAAGTCAAGCCAATACTAATTAAAACCATAACTTACCGGTTCAGCGACACAAAGGCTTATTACTTTATATCGTTTCTAATAAATCTCTTGAACTTTATGTAAGACTTATGGAAAAAAGCATGGCACATGTCAACGAGCTATAACGGTTATCGCTCAGGAGGCACATGTACTTAGAAAAATTTGCTTATTCATCAATGAAACACCGGAGGAATGCATGGCGGAAGAAAAAAAAGAACAATGGCTCAACTACCTTGCTCTGACAACGGTCATTCTAGCCGTGTGCGCGACTTTTGCCACTTTTTACGGCCAGCGGCACTCCACACGCGCCGTGCTGAACCAGGGCGAGGCCACCAATCAGTGGAACTATTTCCAGGCAAAAAAGATACGAAGCGTCATGTTCGAGGTTCAGAAGGATTCACTGGAACTGGATATCCAAATGCGCGGGGACACGCTTTCCCCGGCCCAAAAGGACGCGCTGAAAAAACGCGTTGAGGGGTACGGCAACAAGATAGCCACGTGGGACACCGAAATGGACGGCATCCAGAAGACTGCAAGGTCACATGAGAAGGCCAGGGAAGAAGCCTTGGTTCACGGCAAGTTCTTCGGTTGGGCCATAATATTTCTGCAGATGGCCATACTACTTTCGTCGATTTCCGGGCTCCTGAAAAAGCGCCCCGTCTGGTATGCGGGACTGGCCGTCGGTGCCGTGGGTCTGGTCTTTTTCGCCAACGGATTCCTGCTGTTTATGTGAGCGTGAGGCTCCCCGGTTTTGCCGGCAATGCCGTTGTCGACTCAAGCATTCACCGCAACCTTGGGATGCGGGCACTACTATTCCACACGCGGCTACGGTGAGGACCGGCAGGCTGCCGGTCCTACCATGGCGATGTTACCATTCACTCTTGTGGGGCTTTCCGGCCTGCCGAGATCGCACCAAGAAAATTCGCAGGCTGGAAAGCCTGCGCCACGTTGAGATTGGAATTTCCCGCCCGTAAGTGAATGGTTACCATGGCGATTGCATCTATTCAAGGGCCTCGGAGCGCTGAAACAGCGGGTCCGGCCTGCCTGCCGCCTCACCCCCAAGTCACAAGGTTCATCCCCATGGGGTTGATCAGAAACGGATGGAATGGGAGTATTCTGATCCGGTAACCATAGACGCCCGTTTCATCGCACGGGATGATGCCCTCGAACTGCTGAACGCCGTCCACGGGGCCGCCTTTCGCGCTCATCGGGGTCACGTTGCGATCCGTCAGACGTTCGGTGTCCGCCTCGATACGGCCGTGGCATATGTCCACCATCACTTCCTCTTCGCCAAGGATCCCAAGACGCACGTACGCGGAAACGGTGAATTTCTCACCGAGCGAAAGCTGGTCGATCCTGGATTCCACTACGTCGGTTACGGCGATGTCCTTCCATGCGCCCCTTACTCTTTTTTCCCACTCGCTGAACTCACGTGCCCGGGCACATCGGTTCTCGCCCAGAATCTGATGAGAAAGACCGGCCGGAACGTAGTATTCATCCATATACTGCTCGACCATTCGGTGGGAGTTGAATTGAGCGGATATCCCGGCCATGCTGTTTTTCATCGTATTTATCCAGCCGTGGGGGAGCCCGGACGGGCCTCTATCGAAAAACAGCGGGACCACTTTTTCTTCCAGGAGTTCGTACAGATATTCGGCGTCGATCTGATCTTGATAGGCCACGTCTTCGTATTCTTCGCCCTCGCCGATCGCCCAGCCGTTAGTGCCGTCATATATCTCGGGCCACCAACCATCGAGCACGCTGAGGTTCAGGGCTCCATTCGCCGCGGCCTTCATGCCCGACGTACCGCATGCTTCATTGGGCCGTCTAGGATTGTTGAGCCATACATCCACACCCTGTACCAGGT